>JAEVYR010000179.1 GCA_023392645.1 Chloroflexota bacterium
ATCTCACGAAACCAACCGGATTCCGAACGAGCGAGGGACCATGCACACCACCAACTACCGCAACACGTTCATCGAGATCGCCGACGACTCGCCCACCGGCACCGCCGAGATTCCGCCCCACCGCGAAGGCAAACCGCCAACCATCGCCAATCTCCACTTCGACCTCGTCGCCGACGCCCCCTACCAGCACACCTCCGACGACGTCATCTTCACGACGCACGCGACGCGAAAGGCGATCCCCGACGCCGACGCTCTCGCCGCCCGCGAGCAGTTTTTCTCAAAGGGCCAGGCCTGCCTGCGCACCTCGCCGCTCGCCAAACGCTACGGCTGGGGCATCCACCACGACGCCGAAGGCCGCGTCGCGCTCGTTCCGGCCGGCTCCGAGGAGTACGACCGCCTCGCCGCCGACCCTGACATCGCCCACGTCAAGGCCGTGCGCTCCAAACGCGCCTGACAATCGGAGCCCCGCTGATGTCGATCGTTGGCCTCGACCACCTCGTCCTCACCGTCCGCGACCTCGACGCCACCCTGCGCTTCTACACGGATGCGCTCGGCTTGGCGGAGGTCACCTTCGGTGAGGGCCGCAAGGCGCTCGCCGTCGGCGACAAGAAGATCAACCTCCATGTCGCCGGCCACGAGTTCGAGCCAAAGGCGACCCGACCCACCCCGGGATCGGCTGATCTCTGTTTTCTCACCGACACGCCGGTGGAAGAGGTCGCCGCCGCGCTCGTCGCGCGGGGCGTCGCCATCGAGCAGGGACCGGTATACCGATCCGGCGCCACCGGACCGATCCGCTCGATCTATCTTCGCGATCCGGACGGCAATCTCATCGAAATCGCGAGTCCCGTCACGACACGCCCTGGCCGGGAATCCAGTCCGGCCAGTTGACGGTGGCGCCGTCGGCGCCGGCCGCGAACAGGCGGTCGACCTGCTCCCGCCGCGAGATACCGTAGGCCCGCACCATCAGGTCGGCCGCGTGTGCCGCCGACGCCAACTCCTCCGTCAGCGTGTCGACGTGCGGGCAGACCTGCGCCAGACCACGCCGGGCGCAGCGCCGGATGATGTCCTCGTCGAACTCCGGCGTCAGGAACCCGATCGGCAGGCGAGCCGCCAGCCGCTTCGCCTCCACCACCGCCGGCCAGAGGAACGAGGTCACCTCGACCCGGTCCTCGATCCCCGCCGCTCGGATCGCCGCGATCGTCGGTCCCGTTGCCGCCCGATCCTTGATCTCCAGCACCACGGGGATGCGCGGCGCGACATCTTCGATCAGCTCCGCCAGCGTCGGCACCCGCTCGCCGGCGAACGCGTCCGAAAACCAGCGTCCCGCGTCGAGTGCGCGCAGCTCGGCCAGCGTGTGATCGGCGACCGGCCCGCGCCCGTCCGTCGTCCGGGTCACCGTCGCGTCGTGGATCAGCACGAGCTCGCCGTCGGCGCTCAGGCGCACGTCGGTTTCGATCGCGTCGGCGCCCATCGCGATCGCCTTCGCGAACGCGGCGGCGGTGTTCTCCGGCGCGTACCCCGACGCGCCCCGGTGGGCTATCACGCGCACGTCAATGCCCTTCAGGCGAGATGCTCTCTGCAAGAACGACGGGAGTCAACAATCCAACGAGGAGAGAAGCGAATCCGCCTCATCCCTGAGCACCGGAACAGATCGCTGCACGCTCTGCCACACGATCCGGTCATCCACCTCATCGTCGTATCCATGCGTGAGACGATTGCGGAGGCCGATGATCTGGTGGATGTCCGTGATGCTGGCCGCCACGTCCGGGTCGACTGCACGCAACTGGCTGGCTGCTTCACCGATGATGGTGAGGCTCCGCTCGACGGCATAGCGAACGACGCGGTTCTCGAGGTACTCGTCCAGCGACATCCGCTCCGTATGTTCGAGGATGAACTCGCACGACCGAACGATGTCGTCAAGCCACTTCGGAGACTTCGGATGCATCGTAGATCACCGTCCGCGTCTTGGCCGCCTCGCGCGCGAACCAGCGATTTCGGAGCGCGGAGGTCATCACGAGATCGACGTCACGGCCCAGCGCGGCCTCCAGGCGTTCCTTCAATTCGAAATGACGCTTGCCCCATGACCCGACATCATATCCATCTGGGTAATGGACGATGAAGTCGACGTCGGAACGATCCGGGTCGAAGGCGTCGGTCGCCGCCGAGCCGAACAATTCGAGCCTGCTGACGCCGAACTCCCGGCACAGCGCCCGGATTTCCTCCAGATGATCCTCGATCAGTGGCTGCATGGCGCCTGCCTCCTGAACGTGACAATGTACCGCTTTATCATCGCACATCGGCCATCACCGGCAGTCAGGGGGTCGTCAGCCCCTGTTCCGCCAGCTCGCCGAGCAGGATCGCGCTCGTCCGGATGCCCCGGTGGAAGCGCTCGACGCTGTAGCTCTCGTTCGGCGCATGGTTCGCCTGCTCCGGATCGCCGTACGGCACCAGGAATGACGGCGTCCCCAGCGTCTTCGTCCAAACCGCATCCGGCAGGCTGCCGCCCACCAGCGGCACGTCAATCGGCCGCGTGCCGAACCCCCGCTCGACCGCCTTTCGCACCACCTCGGCCATCGGGTGCTCGACCGGCGTGTAGCTCGGCAGCATGCCGCCGTCCAGCCGCACCACCTCGACATCCGGCGCGTGCGTCTCGACGTGGCCCTTGACCTTCTCCCATATCTCGTCCGGCGTCTGGTCGGGCACCAGCCGCATGTCGATCTTCACCGTCGCCGTCGACGGGATGATCGTCTTGCTGCCCGGACCGCCGTAGCCGCTCGAGAACCCGGCGATGTTGAGCGTCGGCCGCGCCATGATCCGGTCGGCCCACGGCAGGTCGGCCGGCGGGGCCATCTCGTCCAGCCCGACCCGCGCCAGCATCTCCGGCACGTCGAACGGGAGCGCGTCCATTGCGGCGCGAGCGCCCGGCGTCGGCTCGTTGACGTTATCGAAAAAGCCGTCGATCGTGATCTCGCCGCGCTCGTTTCGCATCGTCCGCAGCGCGTCGACCAGCATCCACGCCGGATTCGGCGCCACCCCGCCCCAGTGACCCGAGTGGACATCGCGGCTCGGCCCGGTCGCGCGAAGCTCGATGTACAGCATCCCCCGCACCCCGAAGCAGATCTCGGGGTAGGCCGTATCCTGCACCGGTCCGTCGGAGGTGTAGACGAGGTCGGCGCGGAGATCGTCGGCGTACTCCGCCACGATCTCGTCGAGATGCGGGCTACCGACCTCCTCCTCGCCCTCGACGAGGAACTTGACGTTGACCGGCAACCCGCCGGCTTCCTCCATCCAGTGCCGGATCGCCATCAGGTGGCTGAAGAATTGCGCCTTGTTGTCGGCGACGCCACGGGCATAGATGCGCCCGTCGCGAATCTCCGGCTCGAACGGCTTCGAACTCCACAGCTCCAGCGGCTCGGGCGGCTGCACGTCGTAGTGTCCGTAAAAGACGATCGTCGGCCTGTCCGGGCCGGCCTTCAGCCACGTGCCCAGCACCATCGGCTCGCCGCGCGTCTCCAGCATCCGCGTCTCGAGACCGGCGTCGTTCATGTACTCGCGCACGAGCATCGCGCACTCGCGCACACCGATCTTCTGCGCACTGATGCTCGGCTGACGCACAACCGTCAGCAGGTCGTCGAGGTCGATTTCGGCGCCGGCGTCGATCGCGGCCAGCACGGCATCGCGCTTGCTCTGTATCATGGTGTCTACTCCCGCCAGGGTCAGGTCCGTCCGATCGCTGCGGACATTGTCCCCGAGATCGGCCCGACGGGACACCGGGGCTCATGAAACGGGGCAGCGCATGCTCTCGCGACACAATCGGCACCACGCGCGGCGACCCAGCACCGGGCTGGAAGGGCATCGCTGATGCGCACGTTGCTCGCCCCGGTACGATGGCTCGCCCGCTTTCCCATCTTCCACAGCCTGCGCCTGCGCGTCACGCTGCTGGTGCTGCTCGGCGCGCTGCCCGCCATCGCGCTGCTGTTCCTGACCGCCCAGCAGCAACGCGACGATGCCCTCAGCGAGGGACAGGACACCGCCAACCGGCTCGTCCGCCTCGCCGCGGTCGACCAGCGCCGCATCTTCGACCAGGCGCAAATCCTGCTCACCACTGTCTCCCGCCTGCCCGAGGTGCAGGGAACTGACGCCGCGGGTTGCTCGTCGCTGATGGCCGAGCTGCTTGACTCCAACCGCTCGTTCGACAACCTCGGCGTCGTCAACCGCGACGGCTCGATCTTCTGCTCCGGCATCGAGGGCGATCTCAGCGTGATCCTCAATGATCGCGATTTCGTCGACGAGGCGTTCGCGACCAACGAGTTCGTGATCGGCACCTACGGCCTCGGCCCGCTCTCGAACGAGCCCACCGTGACCTACGCCGCGCCGGTGCCCGCGGATTCCGGCGAGCCACAACGCATCGTCTTCGCCTCCCTCGATCTCTCCGCCCTCGACACCTTCGCCAACATCGCCAACCTGCCCGAGGGCACCGTCTTCCGGGTCTACGACCGCGAAGGGGTGCTGCTGCTGCAATCGCCGGGCGACCCCACTGTGATCGGGCAATCGTTCGCCGACACCCCGATCGTCGAGCGCATGATGTCCGACACGACCGGCATCGCCGCGCGCCAGTACGACGACCCCGACCGCATCTACTCCGGCGAGTGGATTCAGGTTCAGGGAGACACCGAGTCACCCGGCGCCGCGTTCGTCACCGTCTCCATCCCCAAGGACGCCACCGTCGCGCGCGCCAACGAGACCTTCCAGGACAACCTCAGCCGGCTCGGCCTTGCCG
>JAEVYR010000173.1 GCA_023392645.1 Chloroflexota bacterium
CTCCTCCCCCCCCCGGGGCCGTGCTGCGTCGCCGCGTGAAGCGGGTGCTTCTATTGCGTCGCCGCGGAGAACGACTGCAACTGGCCGGAGATGACGATCGTGCCCGGCTGCTCACCGGTGGCCGTCAGGGTCTCGGGCGAAACCGACAGCAGCCACGGGCCGCTCGCACCAGCCGTCTCCGGCAGGCTGAACAGCACGGAGCCGGTCACGGTCTGGCCGGTCTGGACCGGCTCCTCGGGGAAGACCTCGACATTCTGGATCGACGAGATCGCCGCCAGGATGTCGAAGGTGTAGACCGTGCCGGTCGCGTCCGAAAGCTCGAAGTCGAACATCGACAGCGTCATCGGGGCGCCGTCGACACGAACCGTCACGTCGCACTGGATCCACACCATGCCGGCCTCGGGGGTGCCGAGATCGGTCGGCGCGGCGGTGCCACAGGCAGCGAAGAACATGCCGCCACCGACGCACGACGAGCGGTAGTTGAAGTCCTGCTCGCTCTGCGGAAGCTGGTCGGAGCTGGTCGCCGCCCAGCCGATCGCGTCACAAGTACCCTGCGCGTCCTGCGCCTCGTACTGGCTGACGTCGCCGCTCACGGAGAGACCGGCGCCCTGGGTGGTGGTGGTCGTCGTGGCGGTTTCCGTGGCGTTCGTGACCGGGGTGGTGCCGCCGGTGGTGGCGGCCGGCCCGCCGGCACCGAGCAGCGGCAGCACGGTGGCCGGGTCGAGCTCGCTGAGGGCCGGCGTGCCATCGACCTGGATCGACGCCTGCGCGTCGGGCAGCGCCACCGGGAACTCGCTCACCGGCGCGAGAATCACCTGCACCCGGAACTCGGTCGGGTCGGAGAGCACGTCTGCGAACGCCAGCAGCGCGATCGGCGTGCCGTCCTTGTCGCCGGTATTGAGCGACCACGCGTGCCCGCTCGGCAGCGTCTCGATCTTGACATCCTGGACGTTGGTGGCGCCGAAGCTGTTGAAGAAGCCCGAATTGAACTGCGACAAGGACGTCTGGGCGTCGGTGCTGGAGCTCGGCGTGCGCGCGAAGGCGAACAGCGTCGTCGGCCCGGACGCGTGCGTGAAGAACGCGATTTCATCCGGCGTGCTGATCGTCTCGTCGTACGTCCACGGGCCGCCATAGGCGACCGTGATGCCGTTGACGACGACGGTGCTGGCCTGGCCGTTGGTCTGGCCGGCGACCTGCGTCTCGGTGGCGACCGGCGTCTCCGTCGCCTGGCCGACCACGGGGGTCTCGGTGCCGCCCAGCGGCGGCAGCGTCAGCCCGCCGGCCGGGGTCGTGCCGGCAACGGCGGTCTCGGTCGTCGCGGGCGTTTCGGTCTGGACGGCGACGACGCCGCCCCCGATCGTGGTTTCGAGCTGCGCGCCGGTGAACTGGGCGAAGGGCGAACCCGCGCCGTTGATGTCGATTTCGGTGTTCGCCGAATCGATGGCCTCGGGGAACGATCCCTGCGGCGCCAGCAGCATATCGGCCACGAACGTGCCGGGAACGGTGGTGATGTTGCCGGTGATCAGCGCGGCGTAGGGGATGCCGCCCTGTGAGAGCGTGTAGAGATGCCACGCCGTCGCCGAGTTGGCGGTCAGCGTGCCGCTGTCGACAAGCTGCTGATCGCCGTCGCCGAACTCGCCGAAGAAGCCGGTGGCGAACTGCTCGAGCCCCACGCCGGCGTCAGTCACGGTCGGATCGGGAATCTCGCCATGGATGAAAATCGTTCCCTGAAGCTGGGTGTGCGTCAGGAACGCCGATTCGGTGTCCGAAATGTCGGCCTCGTACTGCCAGTTCGGCCCGAAGGTGATCGTGGCGGATCCCGCGGTTTGCGTCTGGGTTTGCCCGGTCACCTGCGCCAACGCCGCCGCGGGCTGGGCGATGGCGACCACCGCCAGCACCATCGCCAGCACCGACGCGACCAGAGCACGCGTGCCTCGTGGACGTGTCATCAATCAGTTCCTCCCTGAAGTACTTACGTCAACTCTTCTAGCGAATCGATTGGGAATACCGTTCGAGATCATCCCAGATCGATGGGCGATTCCCTACCGCCCAATCATCACAACGACGGCCCGGTCGATCCGGTTCCATCGCAAACGGCGCCGCGCTCGCGCCAGCGGCATCCACGATTTATATCACGACACACTCGCTAGCAATGGGTTTCGCTGGATCGCGCCGGAAACAGCGATGCGGTGGCCCGCTCGGGATCGGCGCTTCCGGCAAACATCGCGGCGACCTGCCCGGCGAAGAGCAGCATGCCCGCGGCGACCACCGCCCGCGCGACAACCACCGCCGACTCCGGCCCGTCACCGTACATGCGCCACGCCACCGCGGCGGTGCCGGCCGCCACGCCCATCGCGACGATGCCGACCTGCGCCGCCGCGAGGCGCGGCCACCGCAGGCGGGTGCCGGCGAACTCGGGCACCAGTGCGTAGCCGAACCCGGAAATCAGCAGCCCTGACCAGCCAAACAGGTTGGCAATCGCGTGCGCCTGGCGCAAGCGCGCGCCGGTGGCGGGATCGATCGCGAAGATCACGCCGAGCGTGAGGCCGACGAGCAGGAACATGGCCGCGATGGCGATGCCGATGCGCGATGGACCGCGCAGGCGCGCGACGTGCGGCGCGGCGTTGACCAGCAGGAGCACGAGCGCAGCCGCCTGGAGCGGTCCGGCGACGAAGAAGAGCGCCTCCCACTCCATCGCGAGCGCCACCACCATGAACGGCAAGCCGAGCGCCACAACGCGGTAGTGCCACCTGATCGCCGCCACCGACGCCCAGGGGCGTTCGGACCAGCGCGAGAGCACGTGGTAGCACACACCGGACGCCATCGAGAGAAAGAACCCGACCAGCAGCATGTGCGCCCAGACGAGATCCCACCGGCCTCGGTCGGGGCGCCACCACACCAGCGCCACCCCGACCGCCAGGCCGAACACCAGCCAGGTGCCTGAGAGGCGCATGAACTTCGTCGCGATGCGATCGACGGTCACCTGCTGGGCGAATCGCAACGGGGGCGCCTCGCCCGCCGGTTCCTGCCTGAACAGCCCGACGATGTTGACCATGAAGAGCAGGCCGCCGATCAGCGCCAGGATCGCGCCGATGCCGCGGACAGCGTCGTTCCGGGTACCGATGCCGACGAACGCGAGCCACGCCCCGGCTCCACCGGCCGCGACCTGCGCGACCAGCAATCGTGGGGATCGCCACGCGCGACGCGCGAACACTGGCACGATCCGGATGTTGACGCCGTAGATCATCAGCGCGATGCCGCCGAGCACGGCGAGATGCACGGCGGCCTGCCACCAGACCGGCTCGCGCACGCTCCAACCCGCGGCCAGCGCGCTGACGGCCAGCGCGAGTGGCGCGAGAATCAGCGTCACGCCGACCAATATCCGCTCCATCACGTGGCTCCCCTGTTTCCGGCGGGCTTGCCGAGCTTGTTGCGGCCGTAAATGCGCGGCCAGAGCTGCATCACGAAGAGCGCGACGGCCAACACCTGCAGGATCGCCGACGCCGCCAGCACCGTCAGGGTGAGGTCGCTGGCGCGGCCGGTTCGTTCGAACGGCTCGGCGAGCACCCGACAGATGAGACCGAGATTGAGCGCGCCGACGCCAACGAGACCCGGCAACTCGCGGTAGCCGAGCGGAAGGTCGGGTTGGCGTTTGCGGGGCAGCAGCCAGTAGGCGATGCCGAGGGCGAATTGCAGGAACCAGCCGACGAAGAGCATGTGGCCGTGGCTGGGCGCCATCCACGCTCGCCAGTCACCCGGTATGGCCCGATCGACCAGCATGAGCCCGCCGATGACGAAGCCCAGCACCAGCCAGGCGAGCGCGGCGCGCACCATCACGATCGAAATCCTGTCCATCCGGGGTCTCCCCTTCCCCGCCACGAGGTGGCGCGTGTCAGGTCAAGTATGCGACCTCGGAGGTCGGAATTCCGGCCGGGTCGTGTCGCGATGCAGCGTTCGCCTTCCCGTTGGGGATCGAGCGGCCGCACCACGACAACGCCCCCCGGTCCAGGAGCATGGACCGGGGGGCGTCTTGGTTCCGGATTTCGCGTTTGCGTGCCTACGCGGCGTCCGGCGTGGCCACCGGCGTCGCGTTCAGCCCGCTGGTGACCTCCTGCGCGTCGACGCCGTTGAGGTAGATCGGCTCGCCGTTGAGCGTGATGTCCTGCTGCGCCTGCTCGATCGTCGCGGAGAACTGATCGGTGTTGCCGGTCAGCGTCGTGACGACGTAGGCGCCGTCGGCGGTCTCGCTGACGGTGGCGAGGAAGGTCAGCTGCAGGCCCTGGAGATCGAAGGTGTAGATCTTCCAGACCGCGCCGTTCTCCAGCGTGCCGGAGCCGGCCTCAACCACGGACTCGGCGCCCGCGCCCTCGAAGAACGAGGTGGCGAAGGTCTCGAGCGCGGCGCTCGAATCCTCGACGGTCTCATCCTCGAACTCGCCGTAGGTGGCGAGCTTGATGCTGCCGCTCTCGGCGTCCACCTGGGTCAGCGTCGCCTGGCTGTCCATCGAGCTGTTGGGGTCATACTGCCAGTCGCCGGACCAATCGAGCTCGGTCTGACCGACCATGATCGGCTTCTCCACGGCCGGCGTCGAGCCCTGCGCGGCGACAGAGCCACCCACGGCCATCAGGCCGAGCAGGAGCGCCGCCACGATGGCGACTGTGCGTGTGATGCGTGTGCTCACGTTGCGCTTCCCTCCGAATGCGCCCCTGGGGACACATGTCGTGTGCGGGATCGTCCGGGCTCCCGGCAATCCCAGTCATGAACTCGCCCGGATGGATCCATTCCTCCCGCCGGGCACCGGGGGAGTATAGAGCAAGGGCAGTGCCATGACATCAATGTGACCTGAAACCGATCGGTCTTCGCGCGAACGACACCGCCCCGAACCCATCTCGATGCGTCCGGGGCGGTGCGCTTTCCTGTTGCTGCAGGGGAGCTACGCAAGCAGCTTGATGGTGCTGAGCACCGGATCTACGCCGGCCAGCATCGATGTGGACCCATTGAGGCTGAATTGCGCCTGAACGTCGATCATGGTTGCCATCATGATCGAGCTGTTGGCCGTGACCGTCGTGATCACGTAGGCGCCGGTGGTGGTCTGGCTGCCCATCACGAAGGTCGCGAGGTCATTGCCGTTCAAGGTGAAGCGGTAGAGCTTCCAGGTCGCACCATTCTGCAAGATGCCGCCATCGACCTGCTGGGCGCCCACGGCACCGGCGGATTGCAGGAAGGCGTTGGCGAAGCCATCGACCGCGGCGGCGACCGACGCCACCGACGGGTCGGAGAACTCGCCGTAGCTGACCAGCTCCATCGTGCCGGCCTGGTTCTGCCGCGAGAAGGTCGCCTGGTTCGCGGTCGCGCCGCTCGTGCTCTGCTGCCACGAGCCGGCCCACCCGACCTGGGTCGAGCCAACCATGACGGTACCGACCGGCTGCTGCACGGCCACCTGGCCGGGTTGCTGCTGCGCCGGCTGCTGTTGGGCGGGTTGTTGCTGCACCGGCTGTTGCTGCGTCGGTTGCTGGGCCGTCTGCCCGCCGCCGGGCACGACGATGACGGTGGTGTTCGAGCTCTGCTGGTTGAGATCGACCAGTTGCACGCCGGTCGCGTTGGTCAGGATGCTCTGCATCTTGACGGCATCGACGCCCTGGAACACGCCACCGCCGCCGATCGTCAGCTCCTTCTGGGCGATCTGCAGCTCGTACTGGAAGGTTGTCACCGGCGCGACGACCATCGTGAGCTGCGCGTAGCTGCCCTGATCGAGCACCAGCGTGAACGCGCCGATGTCGACGCCCTGGTAAATAGTGGTGTCGAGCGAGTACGAAACGTTGCTGTAGTCGCCGCGGTCGATCTGACGCAACGGCACGGTGGACTGGAGATCCTGCACCGACAGATCGCGCAGGACGTTGCCGTAGGCCGGGAAGTTGGTGGTGATCACGCTGAACCAGCCGGTGGCGCTGTAAAGATCGATCAGCTCGACGCCGTCAACAATGGAGACGGTGGACTGATCGAGCTCGTAAAAATCCGACCAGGTGATCACCTGGCCGTTGGCCAGCACCCGCGAGCCGGGACCGACCTGGGCGGCGGCGGAACCGGCGCCAAACGTGGCACCCGCCACGAAACCAACCATGATCAGGATCACGGTGAGAACAGAGGTAAAACGGCGCATGGTGTCTCCTCGGTAACGACCACGATGTCGAATGCGAGCTCATCACGTCTCGGGCGCGCCGAGCGGCTTGCGGCCGGCGGCTTCCGTCTGTGTGGTGATGATCATGCCCGAACTTCCCGATGGAGACATCAGTATTCCTACGTATCTTTCACGGCGAGGCGATACGTAGGATGGGAACGGGCCGCGTACGCAACAACCCCGACGCGTAAGCCGGGAATGCGGCGCATCGAGGTCGTGAGGAGGGGTGGGGGCGGCGGGGGTGGGGGGGGGGGGGCGCGACGAGCCGGTCGATCTCGTCCA
>JAEVYR010000309.1 GCA_023392645.1 Chloroflexota bacterium
GCCGAATCCCTTGAGGAACACGATACCGAGCATCGAGATGAGCACGAGCGTGACTGCGATCTCATGCCCCTGAAGACTCGAGGTGAGCGGGTTCTCGACGATGTGCGCGGTCGCGTCGGCGGAGGACAGCGTGATGGTGATCACGAAACCGGTCGCGACGAATCCAATCAGCGCGAGCACGAACAACTTGCCCTGCCACCATGGCAGCAATCGCTCGAGCATGGAGATCGAACCGTCGCCGTGCGGACTGCGGCTGGCGACGCGCTTGTACATGGGGAGGGCGCCAAAAAGCGTGATAATCACCAGAATCAGGGTCGCGATCGGCGCCAGCACGCCGGCCGCGATCGCCGCGATGCCGGGCTGATACCCAAGCGTGGAAAAGTAATCGACGCCCGTGAGGCACATCACCTTCCACCACGGGTGCATCTCCTCGCGGTGTCCCTTGTCGTGGACACCCGCGCCGGCCTCGGGATGTCCCCGCAGCAACCACGTCTTGAATCGACCAGCTCGTTCAGCGCCAGTCGAGATTGCCATGCTCCGCCCCTCACAATCCGCCGGCGTGGTGCGCCCAAAACCGAGCGCGTCCGGCCGGCGGCCAATAATACATCCCGCGCGCCTTTCACTGCACAACCGCTGCCACCGGCGCGCGTGCCATTCTGCTCTCGGACACAGCCCTGAATCTCCCGGACGACTACAATGAAAGGAGTCTGTGGCGGTACACCGCATCCCGCCTGATCACTCCCCGGAGCTTCCCGAGCGCATGAGTACCGTTCTGCTACGTCCCGAATTGATCGATCTTCCCGACACCGCCGGCAAGCGATTCCTCGTCGCCGCCGGCCGCGGATTGCTGCGCCATTGTCCCTACTGTGGCCACGGCGACATCTTCCGCGGCTGGTTCACGCTAAAGGAGCAGTGTCCTACCTGCGGCGTGACCTTCGCCTATGAGGACGGCTATTTTCTCGGCGCCTATCCCGTGAATCTCGTCGCCACCGCGATCATCGCCACGGCGACAGTGATCGGCCTGATCGTCCGGTCGAGCTTGTCGGTCCTGGAGATGCAGGTCATCGGCGTCACCCTCGCCGTCGGCTTGCCACTGCTCGGGTATCCATTCTCGCTGCTGATCTGGGCCGCGATCGACATCGCCTTCCACCCACCCGATCGCCAAACTGGCCGCCGGCACATCTGATCGCGCCCGTCCCACGTCTGTCCAACCACGCTCCGACCAGCACGCGTCCGTGAGGGTTGTGCAGGGGTTCACAAGCGTGGTACAAGACCAGCGGAAGCCCGTCATGCCGCGGCATCCCGCCTCCCCTGGCGCCGCTCCTCGTCTGGAAAGCCCGACTGACCGATGACCTCCGCCCGCTCGCTCTTCAATGACGGCACGATGCTCAAGCTCGCCCTGCAGCGCAAGGGCCGCCTCACCGAGCATTCGATGTCCCTGCTGCACCAGATCGGGCTGAGCTTCGAAAGCTACGGGCAGCGGCTCTTCTCGCCGGTTCGCAACTTCCCGCTCTCGCTCCTCTTCGCTCGTGACGATGACATACCGGGCTACGTGGCCCGCAACACGGTCGATCTCGGCATCGTCGGTCACAACCTGGTGCACGAGTACGAAGCCGACGTCGACATCGTCCGGCCACTCGGTTTTGGCTACTGCGAACTCGTCATTGCCGTCCCGAACGATTCGGGCGTATCCGATCCGGCCGAGCTCAACCACAGCCGCATCGCCACCAGCTACCCAAACTCGACCCGCCGCTTCTTCAATGCGATCGGCGGTGACCCGGAGATCATCCCGGTCAGCGGCTCGGTGGAGATCACCCCGGCGCTCCAGATCGCGGACGCGATTGTTGACCTCTCGGCGACCGGCTCATCGCTGCAGCTCAACGACCTCCGGCCGATCCAGTCCATTCTCGAATCCGAGGCCGTTCTCATCGCCAATCGCGACGCACTGGCCGACCCCATCCGCCGGCAGAGCATCGACCGGCTCATCCTTCGCATCAACGCGGTCGAGTCAGCCCAGCAGTACAAGTACGTGATGATGAATGCGCACGAAACCTCGCTGCCGGCGATTCGCAAGGTCATCCCGGGGCTGAAGGCGCCGACCATCGTGCCGCTGGCCGACGAGGGCTGGTACGCCGTCCACACCGCCATTCGTGAAGAGGATTTCTGGGACAAGATCGAGGAGCTCCGCGCCGCTGGTGCCAGCGAGATTCTCGTCAGCTCCCTCGACAAGCTGCTGCTCTGAGGAGATCCGCCATGTCGTTCTCACCGTCGCGCGTCATCCGAGGCCACATCGAGCCGGAGGGGGCTTACCATCGCGACGAGCCAGAAACCGGCGGGCGGGAGCCGGTGCGTCTCAACTGGAACGAATCGCCCTACGGACTGTCTCCGAAGG
This sequence comes from Chloroflexota bacterium, assembly GCA_023392645.1. Classification (GTDB taxonomy): domain Bacteria; phylum Chloroflexota; class Chloroflexia; order Thermomicrobiales; family UBA6265; genus JACCVC01. Next base: position 2,393 of record JAEVYR010000309.1, read on the forward strand.
CGCAGGCCGCGTTCGATCACTTCCGGACCGGCAACACCTACCCGGACATCGACCAGGTCCCCTTGCGCGCCGCGATCGGCCGCTATCTCGGAGTCGACGCCGAGCGCATCATCGTCGGCGCGGGCCTCGATGACGTGATCAACACCCTCGCCATGACGATCGCCGAACCGGAAACCGAGGTGATCATCTGCGAGCCGACCTTCGGCGTCTACCGCGATCTCTTCGAGCTCCACGGCGCCACCGTGACCGACATCCCGCTCGGTCCGGCCCCGGACTTCACCTTTCCCGTCGACGGGATCATCGATGCTGTCAGCGACAAGACCCGGCTGGTGCTGATCTGCAACCCGAACAACCCCACGGGAACGCTCTTCTCGCGGGACGACATCGTGCAGGTGATCGAATCGGTCGACTGCCTCGTCGCGATCGACGAGGCGTACGCGGAGTTCGCCGGGGTCGATCACACCGATCTCGCGCTGGCATACGACAATGTCATCACGCTGCGCACGATGAGCAAATTCGCCGGTCTCGCCGGGTTCCGCGTTGGGTACGGCGTCTTCCCGGCAGCATTGATGCCGTGGTTCCACCGTGCCGCGCCGGCCTTCTTCAACGTGTCCGCGCCGGCGGCGGCCGTGGCGATCGCGTCGCTGGACGATCTCGACCATCTCCGCGCGAACGCCGCTCGCATCGTGGCCGAGCGGGACCGGCTCGGGACGGCACTTGACACGCTGCCCGGCGTGCACGTGTATCCATCAGCGACCAACTTCGTGCTGGTCGCGCTGCCGATCGACGATGCCCGCCCGGTGGTCGAGGCGCTCGCCCACGAGGGCCTGCTCGTCCGTGGATACGGCGAAGGCGAGCTGCGCCGCTGCATTCGCATCTCGATCGGGCTGCCCGAGCATCACGACCGCCTGATCGCCATCGTCCAGCGGGAGCTCGCCCGCACCAGCGAAGGAGTGGTGACCGCGTGACCGACCGCACGGGCTCGGTGAGCCGCAAGACCAATGAAACCGACATCACCGTCCTGCTCGACCTCGACGGCTCACGCGACATCAGTGCCGCCACCGGTGTGCCGTTCCTCGATCACATGCTGCACGCGCTCGCGCGCCACGGGCGCTTCGGCCTGACCGTCGACGCGTCCGGCGATGTCGAGATCGACCCGCACCACACCGTCGAAGACGCCGGGATCGCCATCGGCCAGGCGCTGAAGCAGGCGCTCGGTGACCGCACCGGCATCGACCGCTATGGCTTCGCGTATGCGCCGCTCGACGAGGCGCTGGCCCGAGTCGTGATCGACTGCTCGGGCCGACCGTTCCTCGAGTACCATGCCGTGTTTCCGGAAGCGGTGATCGGGCGCGACTTCGCCGCCAGCCTCGTCGAGGAGTTTTGGCGGGCGCTCGCCGTCAACGCCGGCCTCACCGTGCATATCGACCTGCTGCGCGCCCGCAACAGCCATCACGCCGCCGAGGCGATCTTCAAGGCCGGGGCGGTCGCGCTCCGCGCCGCCATCCGGCGCACCGGCGACGCCAGCGTGCCCTCCACAAAGGGTGTGCTGGCATGATCGCGATCGTCGACTATGGCGCCGGAAACCTTCGCTCGATCCAGCGTGCGCTGGGGCACCTCAGCGCGGAATCCTTCATTACCGGCGAACCGGACCGCATCGCGAGCGCCGATGCGATTGTGTTCCCAGGCGTCGGGAACGCTCGCGCCGCGATGGAGCAGATTCGCGGGGCCGGCATCGCCGCGGCGATCACCGGGGCGGTCGAGCGCGGCACACCCCTGCTCGGCATCTGTCTCGGCATGCAGTTGCTCTTCGGCGATCAGGAAGAGGGCCCGACCACCGGTCTTGGGTTGCTCGCTGGCGATTGCATCCGGCTGCCGGCCGGCCGCAAGGTCCCGCACATGGGCTGGAACACCGTGCATTTCACCGAATATGGCCCCTTCGCCGGCCAGCCCGACGCCGAGGTGTATTTCGTTCACTCGTACATGGTCCGGCCCGACGATCCGGCCGATATCGCCGCGACGACCGACTACGGTGTGACCTTTCCCAGCGTGGTCGCCCACGAAACGATCTGGGGCACGCAGTTCCACCCCGAAAAGAGTGGCGACGTTGGGATTGCCCTGCTTGATCGCTGGCTGGCACTCGTCCGGGAGATTGCTCAGCCATGATCCTCTACCCCGCAATCGACATCCGCGGCGGCAAGGCGGTCCGCCTCGTCGAAGGCGACTTCGACCGAGAGACAGCCTTCGATGCCGATCCCGTCGACGCCGCCCGGCGCTGGGAAGACGCCGGTGCCGAGTGGATCCACATCGTGGATCTCGACGGCGCCCGCTCCGGCACCGGCGCGAACCGCGGCGCGATCACCCGCATTCGCGAGGCCGTGTCCTGTCGCATCCAGCTCGGCGGCGGCATCCGCTCGCTCGAAACGATCGATGACCTGCTCGATAGCGGCATCGATCGGGTCATCCTCGGCTCGATCGCCGTGACGGATCCGCGCGTGGTGGTCGACGCTGTCGCCCGTAACGGCGACCGCATCGCGGTCGGCCTGGACGCCCGCGACGGCAAGCTCGCCACCTCGGGCTGGGAAACGCAAACCGACGCCGATGCGTTCGAGACCGCCGCACAGATGGGCGAGACGGGCGTGCGGCACATCATCTTCACCGATATCCGCCGCGACGGCACCCTCACCGGCCCCAACGTCGAAGCGCTGCGCCAGATGGTCGAAGCGACCTCCGCCGAGGTGATCGCCTCCGGAGGCATCGGTTCCGCCAGCGATGTGCTCGGCCTCCGTGACACCGGCGTCAGCGGCGTCATCATCGGCCGCGCCCTCTACGACGGCCGTGTCGACCTCGCCCAGCTCCTGAAGGAGACTTCGAATGCCTGACATCGTCACCGCCGGACTCGCCACCCGCGTCATCCCCTGCCTCGACGTTACCAACGGGCGCGTCGTCAAGGGCGTCCAGTTCGTCGATCTTCGCGACGCCGGCGATCCGGTCGAGATGGCCGCCGTTTACAACCGGGAGGGTGCCGACGAGCTGGTCTTCCTCGACATCACCGCGACCTCCGACAGCCGCGAGACGATGATCGACGTCGTCCGCCGCACCGCCGACCAGGTGTTCATCCCGCTCACCGTCGGCGGCGGCATCCGCTCGGTCCAGGACATGCGCAACATCCTCGGCGCCGGAGCCGACAAGGTCTCGATCAACTCCGCCGCCCTGTCCGACCCCGAGCTGATCACCCGCGGCGCGGAAACGTTCGGCGCCCAGTGCATCGTCGTCGCGATCGACGCACAACACGACCCGGAACGCGATCGATGGGAGGTCTATTCGCACGGTGGTCGGACGCCCGTCGGCCGCTCCGTCGTCGACTGGGCCGCCGAGGCGGAGGAACGTGGCGCCGGAGAGATCCTCCTGACGTCAATGGACCGCGATGGCACCGGCGATGGCTACGACACCACCCTGCTGGAGACCGTCAATGCCGGCATCAATATTCCCCTCATCGCCTCCGGCGGGGCGGGAAACAGCCAGCACATGGTCGATGCGCTGCAACCGGGCCGGGCCGACGCGGTGCTGGCGGCGACAATCTTCCACTTCGGCCAGTTGCGCATCGCCGACGTGAAGCGCGACCTGGCGGCGGCCGGCCTCCCGGTTCGCATGGTCGATCCGGATGCCTGAGCGCGACCTGCCACTCCGCTTCGGCGATGACGGACTGATCCCGGTGGTGATCGTCGACGCCGGCGAGGGCGACGTGCTCATGGTCGGGTTCATGAACGCCGAATCGCTCGCGCGAACGCGAGAGACCGGGCACGTCCACTTCTGGAGCCGCAGCCGCCAGGCGCTCTGGAAAAAAGGCGGCACCTCGGGACACGTTCAGCACGTCCGGGAGATCCGCGTCAACTGCGACCTGAACAGCCTGTTGATCGAGGTCGAGCAGGACGGCGCAGTGTGTCACGATGGCTATGCCACCTGCTACTATCGCCGCCTCGACGCCGACAACTCGCTCCACATCGTGCGCGACCGCGTCTTCGATCCGCTCGATGTCTATCCCGAATCCGGCGAGCCGCGTGGACTCGCCTCCCAGACGCGAAAATGGTGGGCCGCCTACGAATGGCTACGCGATCAGAACCTGACCGCGGAATCCGGCACGTCGCACCGGCTGCGTGCGGATAGCGACGAGATCACGCCACGCGTCGCCGATGAGCTGCGCGAGCTCGCCGGAGTCCTCGATGGCACGCATCGTCACGGCACGGTCGAGGACGACCTTCGGCTCGAGGGTGGACAGGTGCTCTACTGGCTCGCCTGCGCCGGCGTGTGGCACGGGTACGTCTGGGAACACATCCGACCCGACCGGGCGCTCGACGTCTCGGGGGGTGGAGCGCCGAACGCCACGACGCTCGCTCGCCTCCTGCGCGCCCGCGCCGGGGAGATCGACGACGTGTTGTCGTGGCCGAAAACGGCGATGCTGCACGACACCATCGCGCTGGTCGGAACCGTCCTCCGCGCCAACGGCATCGATCCGCTCGACATCGTCAACGCGGACCTCGACGATCTTGCCGCCAAGGCATACCTTCCCGATCTCACCGCGCTGGACTCGTAGCACACGAGCGGGCAGTGTCGACTGGCGTCAGCAAGACCGCGACCAAAGGCGACATTGACCGCTGCGAACGCTGATGCCATCGCACGGCGGTGGCGCGGTCAAGTCGCCGCTTCGGGACGCTCCGTGGGTCGCGTTGGAGCCATCAGGACGATCACGACAGTCGCGGCGGCGGCACCGAGCAGCGCGATCGCCCCGATCCTCACCCACCGCATCGTCGCGTCGCGAGTCGGCTCCCGAGGCGGGTCGATCACCTGCACCGTCGCCGCCTCGGCGCCCGGCGCGACAAGAAACGCGTTCACCTGCTCCGGGAACACCCTGGCTGCCGCCTGCGCGACCGCCAGCACGCGATCCGGATCATCTCCCGACACGGTCACCGTCGCGACCCGACTGTAGCGCGAGCCGGAGATCATCCCGTCGATCTCGCCGGTGTCGGCGTCCAGTTCCCGCGCGACCGAATCGGCGAACGCCCAGCTCCCGACGAACGGCCCCAGATCGTCCAGCACCATCAGCTCAGGCCGCTCGGCGCTACCGGTGTCCTCCGTGTCTCCCGGAATCAGCACCGTTGCCCGAAACGACGTCGTCCATGCCGCCTCGGGCGTCAGCAGGTACCCGATCACGAGCGATGCGACGAGCGAGAGCAGGATCAGCCACCACCAACGACGAGACGCCGCGATAGCATCCCGTCCGTTCGCCACGGCGGCGTTCCCCGGGTCGCCACTCACCATGCCCCACGCCCTTCGAGCACCGCCGGTATGGTGCGAAGCAGGATCTTCGTATCCAGCCACGGCGACCAGTTTTCCGCGTAGTAGAGGTCGAGCCGCACCATCTCGTCGAAGGTCAGGCGCGAACGCCCGTTGACCTGCCAGAGGCCGGTCAGACCCGGCTGCACCAGCAGCCGCTGGAGATGCCATGCATCGTAGGTCGCGACTTCCTCAGGAATCGGAGGGCGCGGGCCGACGAGGCTCATGTCGCCCCGCAGCACATTGATGAATTGCGGCAACTCGTCCAGCGACAACTTCCGCAGCGGCCGCCCGACCTTCGTCAGGCGCGGGTCATTTTCCAGCTTGAACAGGCGCGGGTCGGAGGTGCCGTGCTCGCGCATCAATGCCTCCCGTTGGGCTTCGGCGTTCTCGACCATGCAGCGGAATTTCAGCATGGTGAAGAGCTTGCCATCCTTGCCGACGCGGATTTGGCGGAACAACACCGGCCCCGGCGAGTCGCGCCGGATCAGCAGCGCGATCACGCCCATCGGGATGGCCGCGACGGTCAGCACGACCGCCGCGACGACGATATCGACGCACCGCTTGACGACCGCGTTCCAGCCACGGATCGAGGCGTCGCTGATGCCGATCAGCGGGATGCCGCCGATCTCGTCGAGCGAGGCTCGATCCTGCGAGAACTGGACGACATCCGGGACCAGCCGGAACTTGACCACCTGCGCCCGGCAGGCACTGATGATCTCGCGGGCGGGGGTCGTGGTGCGGCCACCGGGGGCGATGATCACCTCGTCGACCCGATGGCGACGCACCAGCTCCCCGACCTCGTCGGTTGTTCCCAGGCGCGGCGACACCAGCGTGCCGGTTTCCGTGGCCACATTGAGCCGGTCGCTCCCCTCGGTGTCGCTCGCGAACCCGACCAGGCGGTAACCGAGATGCGCCTCGCTGAACATCGCCTGCATCACACGTCGGGCGGCCTCGCCATCGCCGACGACAAGCACCCGATCCACGCCGACGCCGGCGCGCCACAGCAACCGCCGCCCAAACGCGAGCAGCCATCTGTGGGAAAGCATCAGCACGATGGCCAGCGCCCAGGCATAGAGGAACACGATGCGCGACGGCTGGAATCGGAAGAAGAAGGCGAGCATCACGACGCCAGCCATCGACGTGGTGAATCCGCCGATCACCGCCTCGGCGGTGTCGAGC
>JAEVYR010000320.1 GCA_023392645.1 Chloroflexota bacterium
CCTGCGTGCTGGTCCAGAAGGTGAGGCCGCCGGAGACCGCATCGCGCACCGCGACGACCCCTCGCGGCTCCATCGGTACGGCGTTGACGCGCTGGCTGCGGATGCGCTCCTTGATCGTGATCGGCGCCGACGCGAACGCCGCCTCTGCATCCTCGCCGCGCTTGCCGCCGAAGCGCACGCCGATGTTGTTCGGCACGTTGTCGAAGATGCGCGGCGCACCCTCCGCCATCGCCGCGAACACGTCGGTGATGGCGTCCAGCGGCTCGATGTCGATGTCGACGAGATCGAGCGCGTCCTCGGCGATCTGCCGGCTCTCGGCGATCACGGCCACGACTGGCTGGCCTACCCAGCGCACCGTGTCCTGCGCGAGTGGCAGGATCGGCGGCACCGGGATTTCCTCGAACTCTTCCTGCATCGTGTCTTCGCCGGTCGATTCGCCCTTGGTCTCCCCTTCGACGTTGGCCATGATCTTCGTCAGGTCATCGTAGGTGAGCGTGGCGATCACGCCCGGCAGGGCTTCGGCGGCGCTGGTGTCGATGCCGCGAATCGTGCCGTGCGCGTACGGCGACCGGGCGATGGCCATGTAGGTCATGCCCGGCAACTGGACATCGTCGACATAGGTCGACGAGCCGGTGATCAGGCGCGGATCCTCTTTGCGACGCACGCGAGCGCCGACCATCTTGCTCAGTACCATGTTGTGTCCCTCCATCGTCGTCTTGCGAAAATCGCCGGGCGCCTGGCCCGGCGACGTGCGATGCGAGTGTGCTGTGGAGAATATCTTCGCCCGAGCGCGATGTTCCGTCAACGCTCCTGGCGCTGCCCTGCCGGACTGGTCTCGATCTTGCCATCCCCACGGCCGCGAGGGCTGGCGTTGGCGATCTCCTCGTCGTCGATCGAGAGCCAGCCGTGACGCAGCGCGGTCACCACCGCCTGGGTGCGGTCGTTCACGGCCAGTTTCCGCAGGATGGACGTGACGTGGTTCTTGACGGTCTGCGCGCTGATGCCGAGCGAGTAGCCAATCTCGGCATTGGTAAGCCCGGCGCTGACTTTCTTGAGGATTTCCAGCTCGCGGTCGGTGAGCGGCATGAAGCTGCCCGCCAAGCGCTGCTCGGAATGGTTGGTGTGCCGGAACTGGTCGAGCACCCGCGCGGCGACATAGGGTCTGGAGAGCAACTGCTCGTTGATCACGTACTCGCCTCGCGCGGCACGCATGACGAGGTCGTGCAGGGCGGGTTCCTCGATGTCTCGGCCGCAGTACGCGGACGCGCCGGCACGAATCGCGGCGAACAGCTCATCGTCGCTTTCCAGCGGAGCGACGATGATGGTCGCCAGCGCGGGAAACAGGCGGCGCAGCTCACCGGCGACCTGGATCGCGTCGTCACCGTCCGGAATGGCGCCGACGAGGGCGACATCGGGACTGTGTTCATCGAGCAGCCGGATCGCGTCGGTCCGGTCGGCCGCGCTGGCCACCACCGTGAAGCTCTCCACCGCGTCCAGGCTCCCGACAACTCCTCGGCGGAAGAGGGGTTCGCATTCCACCACGAGAATGCGGGTCGGTTGGCTCATCCTCGTTCATCCTCACCGGTCGCCGCCCCGGCATCGGGAACCCCGATCGATACACTGCGATGTTGGGGTGGCGCCTCTCCCTTGCATCCTAACAGGAAATCGAAAATGGTGGGAGTGGTTTCACAGTTACCTGTCCGGTGATGGGCGAACGGAACGGGCTCAGTGACTGGTTGGATGGGTGCCCAACCCGGCGGGCGGCGTCGAGACGCGCACCAGACCGGTGACGGCGATCAGCGTGAGGATGTACGGGAAGGCGAGCAGCAGGTCGGTCGAGATCGGGAAGCCGGCCGTAGCCTGAGCCTGGATCTGCACCGCCTGCGAGGCGCCGAACAGCAGCGCCGCCAGCATCGCGCCGATGGGCGTCCAGCCGCCGAAGATCACCGCCGCAAGGGCGATGAAGCCGCGTCCGGCGGTCATGTCGAGGGTGAAGTAGGAGAGATCGCCGATCGAGAGGAAGGCCCCGCCCAACCCGGCCAGCAGCCCGCTGGTGACGACGGCGATGTAGCGGTTGCGGGTGACGTCGATGCCGACGCTCTCGGCCGCCTGCGGGTGCTCGCCCGAGGCCATCAGGTGCAGCCCCTGCTTCGACCGGAACAGGAAAATGTGCACCACCGGCACCAGCAGGAACGCCACCGGCAGGAGGATATTGACGCCGGAGGCGATGTTCGGCAGCTTGTCGACCGAGGCCGTGCCGCCCGCCTGGCCCCAGATGCGCTGGATCAGGAACGCGGTGAGCCCCGCCGCGATCAGGTTGACCGCGGTGCCCGCAACGATCTGGTTGCCGCGCAGCGTGATGCTCCAGTAGGCGTGGATCAGCGCGGCGACCCCGGCGCTGAACACGCCGATCGCCATCCCCAGCCAGGGGTTGCCGGTCCACCAGGTCCCGGCGACCGAGAAGAACGCGCCCGTCAGCATCATGCCTTCCAGCGCGATGTTGATCACGCCGGAGCGCTCGGAGAGCACGCCGCCCAGCGCCGCGAACAGCAGCGGTGTCGTCATGCGCAGCGTGGCGGTGACCAGCGCCATGGTGAAGAAGTCGCCCACGATCTGTCTCTCCCTTGCCCGTCACGCTGTAGTGCCGTCGCGAACGACGGCCGATACAGGGGTGGCGCCATGCGCGGCCGCCGCCGATGGGGCTAAATCCGTCCGCCCGACATGTTCGGCGTCGCCAGCCGGCGCAATCCCGGTATCCGGTTGGCCGCGGCGAACGCCGCCACCGCCAGGATCACGAGCCCCTGGAGCACCAGCACGATTTCTTTCGATACCGACGCCTCGGCCTGCATCGCCGGCGCCCCGGCGCTCAGCGCGCCGAACAGCAGCGCTGCCGGGATGATCGCCAACGGGTGGTTGCGCCCGACCAGCCCGACCGCGATCGCGGTGAAGCCGTAGCCCGGAGGCGCGGCGTAGTGGCGGCCGTGCAGGCCCAGCGCCTCGCCCGCGCCGGCGAGCCCGGCGAACACCCCGGAAAGCAGCATCGCGATCACGAAGACGCCCTTCCAGGAGATGCCGGAGTAGTTGGCCGCGCCGCGAGAGAGCCCGACCGTGCGCAGACTGAACCCGAACGACGTCCGGAACATCACGTACCAAAGCACCACCGCCGCCGCCAGCGCGATCAAAATCCCGGCGTGCAGGCGGGTGCCATCGAGGATGATCGGCAGGCGCGCGGTCGGTTGCACCTTGTCGGTCGCCTGAAACTGGTTGTCGACCGGGAGCCAGTTGCCGAGCTTCTGGATCGTGTAGTTGACCAGGCGGAAGGCCAGGTAGTTGAGCATGATCGTCGTGATCACCTCGTGCGCGCCGGTCCAGGCGCGCAGCGCGCCGGGAATCGCGCCCCAGATGCCGCCCGCCACCGCTGCCGCGAGCAGCGCCAGCGGCAGATGCAGTGCCGTGGGCAGGCCGAGATCCCACGCGCCGACGATGCCCGCGGCGAGACCGCCGATGACGAGCTGCCCCTCTATGCCGATGTTGAACAGGCTCGCCCGGTAGGCGACCGCGAAGGCGAGACCGCCCAGCAGCAGCGGCGCGGTGTAGATCAGCGTCTCGGCGATCGCCCGCTTGCCGTCGAACGCGCCCTGGAACATGGCGCGGTAGGCGGTGATCGGCTCGTGCCCGGTGATGAGGATGATGAACCCGCCCACGATGAGCGCCACGAGCACCGCCAGCACCGGCCCGAGCACGGCGAAGATCGTCTGCCGGCCGAGGTTAGTCATGTGCCGTCCGTCCTCCCATGAGCAGGCCCAACTCGGTCCGCGAGACCGCGCCGCTCCGGAACTCGCCGACGATGCGACCCTGGTAGAGCACCACCAGCCGGTCGCTGAGATCCAGCACCTCGTCGAGATCGAACGAGAGCACCAGCACGGCCTTGCCGTTGTCTCGCGCGCCGACGATCTGGCGATGCACGAACTCGATCGCGCCGACATCGAGACCCCGCGTCGGCTGGATCGCCAGCAGCACGTCGGGGTCCCGGTGCATCTCGCGGGCGATGATCAGCTTTTGCTGGTTGCCGCCCGAGAGCGCCCGCGCCGGCACGTCCGGTCCGGGCGCACGCACGTCGAAGCGGTCCATCAGCGACGCGGTGATCTCCCGAGTGCGCGTCCGGTTGATGCGGCCGCCGCTGGCGAAGGGCTCGTGCCCGGTGTTGCCCAGCAGCATGTTCTCCCACAGCGGAAAATCGAGCACGAGGCCGCGGTTGTGCCGATCCTCGGGGATGTAGGAGAGACCATCGGCGCGGAACGTGTTGGGGTTCGCGCCGGTGACGTCCTGGCCTTTGAGTCGCACCACGCCGCTGTCCGGATCGCGCAGTCCCGACAGCACCTCGATCAACTCGGTCTGGCCGTTGCCCTCGACGCCGCAGACGCCGAGAATCTCGCCGCGCCGCAGCTCCAGATGCGCGATGTCGAGCGATCGCTGCCCGTGCGCGCTCGTGACGACGAGATCGTGGCCGGTCATCACGGTCTCGCCGGGATGCGCCTCGGCGCGGTCGACCCGGAGCACGACCTCCCGCCCGACCATCAGCTCGGCCAGCTCGGCGGGCGTCGTCTCGGCGGTGACGCGAGTACCGACCGTCCTGCCCTGGCGGATCACGGTCACCCGATCCGAAATCGCGGCGATCTCGCGCAGCTTGTGCGTGATGAAGATGATGGTGCCGCCGTCTTCCTTGAGGCGGCGCAGCACGCCGTAGAGGTCTTCGACCTCCTGCGGGGTCAGCAGCGCCGTCGGCTCGTCGAGGATGAGGATGCGGCTGCCCTGATAGAGCGCGCGCAGGATTTCGACGCGCTGCTGGGTGCCGACCGGCAGGTCGCCGAGCTTCGCGCGCGGGTCGACGGCGAGACCGTACTGCTTCGCCAGCTCGCCCACGCGGCGGGCGGCGTCGTCGCGGTCGAGCATCGTGCTCGCGCCCTCGGAACCGAGAATCACGTTCTCGGTGACGGTGAAGCGGGGAACGAGCATGAAATGCTGGTGAACCATACCGAGGCCGGCGTCGACCGCCTGGCGCGGCCCGCTGAAGCGAACCTCCCGGCCCCCGACGTGGATGCTGCCGCTGTCCGGCGCGAGAATGCCGAACAGGATGTTCATCAGGGTCGACTTGCCCGCGCCGTTCTCGCCCAGCAGGGCGTGAATCTCGCCCTGGCGGACATCCAGCGTGATGCCGTCGTTGGCGACGACGCCGCCGGGAAAGCGCTTGACGATGTCGTGCATCTGGACAGCGTACGGCACCGCGCCGCTGGCCGGGAGGGGAGTGCTCATGGGGCATGAAGCGGGCACCCCGACGGATCAGGGTGCCCGAATGGAGCGAGGCTCGCTAGCTGGCCGGACTGGCTTCCGGAGACGCGCCGCCGAGCGTGACCGGCTCGAACGCGGCGAGTGTATCGTCGTCGACCGGCGGCACGATCTCACCGCTCGCGATCGCGTCGGCGTAGGCCTGGACCGTGTCCTTGACTTCCTGCGGCACGACCTCGTTATAGCCGATCAGGCCCACGCCGTCGTCGGCGATGCCGAGGGTCTGGACGCCACCCGCGAAGCTGTCGTCGACGACCTGCCCGACGACGCGAACGACGGCCTCGTCGATTCGCTTGGAGACGGCGCAAAGCTGGTATTCGGGACCGAGGTGGCTCTGGTCGGCGTCGGCGGCGATGACGTAGTAACCTTCGCCCTTTTCCTTGGCGGCGTCGAACGCGCCGATGCCGGTCCGGCCGGCGGCGGCGTGGACGATGTTCGCGCCCTGGTCGTACTGCGCCAGCGAGAGCTCCTTGCCCAGAGTCGGGTTCTCGAAGTCGTCGGCGTAGCTGATCAGCACCTCGACGTCCGGCGCGACGCTCATCACGCCGGCGACGTAGCCGACCTCGTAACGCATGACCGGCGGGATGCGGATGCCGCCGACGAAGCCGACCTTCTTCTCCTCACCGGCCATCAGGCCCGCGCAGACGCCGGCCAGGAAGGCGCCCTCCTGCTCCTTGAAGAGCACGGATGCGACATTGTCGGCCTCGACCACCGAGTCGATGATCATGAAGAGCTTGTCGGCGTTCTGTGCGGCGACTTCGGCGACGGCGTCGGTCAGCAGGAAGCCGACCGCGACGGTCAGGTCGCTCGATTCGGCGGCACGCGTCAGGTTCGGGATGTAGTCGGCGGCGTTCTGGCTCTCCAGCACGTTCCAGGCGACGCCGTATTCCGCGGCGGCATCGTTGCCGCCCTTGTTGGCCATGTCATTGAAGCTCTGGTCGCCAAGACCGGCGGTGTCGGTGACGCCAGTGACGACCATGTCACTCTGCGCGCCGGCGAGGCCGAAGCGAGCGAGCGGCGCCAGCGCGGCGGCGGCGGAGCCACCGATGACGATCGCGCGGCGGTTGATGGTGCGGCTGAGATACGACGTCGTAGTCATGCCCTACTCCCATGATGGTCCCGGTTCCACGCACACGATGGCGTGGATACCCGACGAGATACCCGAAAACCCGATGTTCATCAGTCATAACGACTGGAAACTCGACGTATGGTAGCACGCGACCCGATGCCGGCGCGGGGTGTCCGTGCACCGGCGAAGTCTGGACCGGCCAGATTCGTGAGCCCGCGTGCCGGGTCGTTGGCGAGACCCGGCTATCCTTGTGGCGACGATCGACCACGCGTGGAGTTGACGGGCAGCGATATGACGGATGAGCAGCGAGCGACCCTGACCGAATTCATCGGCCGCCAGCAGGAACAGCGACCGGCCGGTCGATCCGGCGACGTGGAGCGACACGAGGCCGGACCGGCCGAGCGAATCTGGCTGGTGCTGGCCGCGCACCTGCGTGGGCTCGAGGCGGCCGGCGTGGTCGACGAAAGGACCGCCGCCGCCATCGCGGGCAGCCTCGACCGCGCCGCCCGGCCCGGCGAGGGCGATCACCGCCTGCGGGAACGCGCTCGCGGCCTCTCGGAACGCGTCGATGCCGGGTTGCCGGCCGAGCTGACCGGCGCGGTCACGCTCGGCATCGCCTGGGAGGATTGGGTGGCGACCGCGGTGCGCATCGGGCTCCGGCACGCCGGGCTCGCCACACTCGACGCCGCCACGCGGATGCAGGGCGCGCTGCTGGCGATGGCCGAGCTCCACCCGATCTCGCTGATGCAGGGCTTCCACACGGGTCGGCCGGCGCAGGCGGTGACCTTCGCGCACCATCTCGGCGGCGCGATCGGGCCGGTCGGGGAGGGGATCGGTCGGGCGCTGGCATCCTTCGACCGCCTCGATCGCAGCCCGCTGGGTGCGGGATCGATGGCCGGCGAGGTCGTCGGCGCGGAACGCGCGGAGATCGCGTCCTGGCTCGGGTTCGACGCCGCGATCCCGAACACGTTCGACGCCGTTGCCAACGTCGAGGATATCGCCGCCGCGCTCGATGCCGCCGCGGCCCTCGCCGCTCCGGTCGCCCGGTTGCTGGACGAGATGGTCACGCTCGTGCGCACCGATCCGCTGTCGATCGTGTTCGCCGACGAATGGATGCGCGATGACAGCCAGCTTCCCGGGTTCACGGCCGCCGAAGGCGTGGTGCTGCTCGCCGGTGACCTGCGTGGCGCCGCGATCGCCGCGGCCGCGCTCGTGACGCGCCTGCGGACGCTGCCCTACGCGCCGCTCGGCGCCGAGCTCGACTGGATCGATCGCGATGCCCGCGGCGCGCTCGACCGCGTCGCGGTGCTGTTCGAGCGAGTCGAAACGCTGTTCCGCGAAGCGCTGACGGTGAATCGCGCCTACCTCGCCAACCGCGCCGGCCGCGACTACACCACCTCGAACGATCTCGCGACCTTCCTCATGAGCGAGGAGCACCTGCCGCCCTCCGTATCGCGAAATATCGCCAGCCTGGCGATGCGGCGGCTGCGCGACGAGAACATCGAGATGAGCGCGATCACGCCGGAGATGCTGGATACGGCCGCGATGCTGGTGATCGGGCGGGAGCTGAAGGTCGAGATGGAAACGCTGGGGCGTTGGTTCGCGCCGAGGCGGTTCCTGGAGCGGCGGCTGGTCGAGGGCTCGCCGGCACCGGCGAAAACGCGCGAGTGGCTGGAGGACGAGCAGGCCCGCAACCGAGCCGCCTCCGAAGCCGTCGCGTCTCGATCTCGACGGATTCGTGACGCCGAGGCCAGCACTCGCCGCTGGATCGAGGACCGCGTCACCGACGGCGAGGACTGACGCGGACGTCGGCGGGAAACCAATGGGCTCGCTCTTTGCGGCCGGGCAATAGCGGCATTACGAAGATGTTGTCATTTCGACCGGAGGGCCCACAGGGCACGGAGTGGAGAAATCTCTTCCGTTCGGTCATGGCGAGCCGTTCCGGGAGAGATTTCTCGACTTCGTCCGCTGCGCGGACTACGCTCGAAATGACAGTATTTCTTGAGCGCGGGACTCGGGCGCCGCCATCGCGTAGACCCGCCCCTCGGTGGGCGGGTGCGTCGAAGGTGGCAAGGCCCGATCCTCGCCTCAAGGG
>JAEVYR010000401.1 GCA_023392645.1 Chloroflexota bacterium
GCTCTGGACCATCTATGCGATGGCCGTCGGCGACGCCTCGACGCGGTCGAGCAGGCCATCGAGATTGGTTCCCGCCTGCGCGGAAATGCCGATGGCGTCAGCCGGCACGCCGATACCGAGCGCCAGCTCGGGAAGCCGCTCGCGATCCTCCTTCGGCAGCGCGTCGATCTTGTTCAACGCATAGACGACCGGACGGTCGTCGACCGCCAGGTCCTCCAGCGTGCGGTGCACCGTCTCGACCTGCTCGGCGGCATTCGGGTGCGTCGTATCCACGACATGGACCAGCACACGCGCCTCGCTGATTTCCTCCAGCGTCGCGCGGAACGCCGCGATCAACTGGGTCGGCAGGTTGTTGATGAACCCAACCGTGTCGGTCAGCAACACCTCCCGGCCGCTCGGCAGCGCGATGCGCCGCGTGGTCGGATCGAGCGTTGCGAAGAGCTTGTCCTCGGCCAGCACCTCGGCGCCCGTGAGCGCGTTCAGCAGCGTGCTCTTGCCGGCGTACGTGTAGCCGACGAGCGACACGACCGAGATCGGTGTTTGCCGGCGACGCTTGCGGTAGCGCTCGCGGTGGGCGTGCACCTGCGCGAGCTGCTCCTTGATGAACGCGATGCGCTTCTGCGCCTCGCGGCGGTCGGCCTCCAGCTGCGTCTCGCCGGGGCCGCGCAAGCCGACGCCACCGCCGCCCTGCCGGGAGAGGTGGGTCCACATCCGGGTCAGGCGCGGCAGCCGGTATTCGAGCTGTGCCAGCTCGACCTGCAACCGACCCTCGTGCGTCTGCGCGCGGCGCGCGAAGACATCGAGGATCAGCGCGGTGCGGTCGATGATCTTGACCTCGAGCGCCTGCTCGAGGTTGCGCTGCTGTGCCGGCGAGAGCTCGCCGTCGACGAGCACCATGGTGTACTCGAGCGGCTCGCGGAGCTCCTTGATCTCGTCGACCTTGCCCTTGCCGACGAATGTCGCCGGGTGCGGGCCCCTGAGCTTCTGGGAAACCGATCCGACGACTTCGACGTCGACGGTTTCGGCGAGGCGAGCGAGCTCTTCGAGCGAGTCCTGCGCCGCCCAGGTGTCGTCCTGGGATTCCACCGCGACCAGCAGCGCGCGCTCGGCGTCGCCGACCTGAAGGGCGGTATCGGTGTCGAATGGGGTGGTAGCTATGGGTGATTCCTTTCGGGCGCGGATGTTTCTGTGGCCGCTTCGCGACCACCGGGCGGATAGCAGACTCTGGGTACAGGACCCGGGGCTACAGGAATCCGTCGCCAGGAATGTGTTCCGCGACAGGCGTCTGAACGGTCGATGCGTGCATGAGACCGCACGGCATGAACCCGCGCAGTCGGGTCAGGCGGCGATGCCGACCCATGGTCGCCTGTTGATCATCTCGTTGCTCCTTGCAATCGAGGTTACGCCGGGCAGGCCGTCAGGGACCCTGCCCACCGGCACCCCATCGATCTCGATCCGCGAGCGCAGCGCGTCGGCCACCGGCGCCAGTTGCGCCCACCGGTCACGCGGGGCGCGAACCTGCACCACCAGCGACGTCGTGCCCGGCTCGACCGTATAGCAGTCGACCCGGATCACGTAGTCCTGGCCGACACGGCTGTCGGACAGCGGCTCCACGGTGTAGATGATCCACCCATGGCGATCGGTCAACCCGCCCGGCGACGCATCAGCGTCGTCGCTGCCCACGGTGATGCGGGCATCCTCCTCGTCCTCGCGCAGCCGGTCGAGCTCGCTCAACACGCACTGTTCCGGATCGCCGTGATGATCGACGATCGTCTCGAACGTCGCGTCCATCGCATCCGCCCGCAGATAGAGATAATCATACCCATCCCGCGCAAATGTATCGTCGACTTGCCACACGCCCGGATCGAACGACACCGACCACGGCGCGGCCGAGCTGCGATAGGCGCCCTCGCCAGCGGTAGCCGGGGTGCCGGCTGGCCGCGCCGTCAGCAGCGAGGCCAGCGGCACCGGGTCACAAGCACCGCCGTCGAGGCACTCGCGCTGCGCTCCGGCCCACCGCTCGGCGGCATCCTGCGCAATCAGGGTGCCGCCCATGGCGCGGATCGTGAGCTGGGCCACGGTGTCGCCCTCCACGATCGTGATGCGGTAGCCCGAATAGCGCCCACCGACGCGCGTCTCGCCGGAGATGGCCTCGACGGCGCCGGTGATCGCCACCGGTTCGAGCGACGATCCGTCTTCGGTGGTCGGGAAGAAATCGAGCGGGTCACGGATCACTCCGGTGAATGCATCGGCATCGGCCGGCGAGGAGAATTCGACCAGCGCGACGGTCGCGGTCACCCAGTTCTGGCTCGACAGCTCTGCCGTCTGACGGTGAAGGAAGATAGTGTCGGCGCCGCTTGCGATCTCCGAGGGCGCCGGAGCGTCGAGCTCACCGGCGGCGGGAACCACCTCGCCATCGCGCAGGCGGTACCACCCGTGGGCCAGCGGGTACTCGGTCGCGACGGACACCGGCACCAGCCGGTCATCGCCCACCGGCACGACGCGCTGGCTGAGCCCGGGACCGGTGGCCGCGTCCACCCGCGCCATCGTCGCATCCACGGCGGCACGATGTTCCTCGTCAGTCGGGGTTCGCCGGTATCCGGCGGTTTCGACCTCGATCAGGTAGCTGCCGTCACGAACCAGGGTGACGAGCGCATCGTTCTGTGACGAGACCACGCGCCAGGTGGTCGCCCCGTCGACGATCGCATCGCGCTCCTCGGCGCCGGCGGGCGGGGACTCGATCAGCAGCGTCTCCGCGATCGTCGCCCCTTCTTCACCGCCGAGCTCGTGGATGGTGACGGTGACGGTCACCAGCGGGTCGGCGAGCAGGTAGGCGCGGTCGGAGAGCAGCGCCAGCGAGCCGGTGTAGCCCTGCCGCCAACCGGCCGCGTCGAAAATCGGCTCGACCGCGTCGCCTTCGAGGCCGTGCCCCTGCCGCAACAGGTGCCGGACATCGGCGGGCGTCAGGTAGCCACCTCGGGCGAACTGGTAGCCGGCTTCGGGCAGCGTTTCCGGTGTCGGCAGCATCGCGGCGAGATCGGACGGAGTCGCGGCTTCATCCCGCGCGGCGACCGTCGGCGCGGTCAGCACGCCGCCCAGCAGCATCATCACGATCAGCAACCATCGCCACATTCCGGCCGTTCTCCCCTACGCCGCCTCTTCCGCGGGCACGGCGCCTGCCTGGCCCGAGCGGCGGGTCCATGCCATCACGGCCGCGCCGGCGAGGATCAGCGCGAAGCTGAGCCAGTAGGCCGCCGGCAACGGCCCGATGGTGAGGCTGTCGGTGCGGATCCGCTCGATCAGCAAACGCGCGACGCCGTAGGCGATCAAATAGATGCCGGTGACATCGCCGGCGCGCATCCAGCCGCGTTTCGGCATCTGCAGCACCAGCCACGCGAGCACGATCGCGTTGACGAGGTTGAAGATCGACTCGTAGAGGAACGTCGGGTGGAAGGTCGCATACTGCTCGTAGCCGGCGGGGCGATGCTCCGGATCGATGGTGACCGCCCAGGGCAGGTCGGTTGGGGTGCCGAACGCCTCCTGGTTGGCCCAGTTGCCCCAGCGGCCGATCGCCTGACCCAGGGCGAGACCGGGCACGATGATATCGGTCCACGTCAGCATGTGCTGGCCGCGACGGCGGGTGTACCACCACACCGTCAGCACGCCGGCGACGATCGCGCCGTGAATCGTCATGCCCCCCAGGCGGATGTTGAAGGCGTCAGCGGGATGATCGATGAAGTAATCCCACTTGAGGATGACGTAGTAGACGCGTGCGCCGACGATGGCGAGCAGCACCACGGGCGTCGCCATGTCGAGCAGGAAATCGCCGTCGAGGCCGCGCTTCCCGGCGAGCCAGTACGACAGGCCAATGGCGGCGAAGATGCCGGTCAGGATGAAGAGCGCGTACCAGCGCACATCGAGCGGCCCGAGCGAAAATGCGGTTGGATCGCGAAGGGTGGGCATGCAGTGCCTCTGGGAGCGGTGAGCCTGATCGCGTACGGGCTGCCTTCAACGGGCCGGGACACGCCCGTTCCGCACGTGGCGCGATGATGCCACAGATCGGCGGTCAAGCGCGCTCGGCGAGGAAAGCGTCGACGGCATCCGCCGCCGGCAGGCCCGGCCAGGCGCCCGCCCTCGTCGTCGCCAGCGCCCCGGCCGCCATCGCGAAGCGGATATCCGACTCATCGACCGGCGCCCAGCACCGCGCGAGCAACCGCGAGACCAGCGCCGCCGTGAAGGCGTCGCCCGCTCCCGTCGGCTCGACCACCTCGACCGGGAATACCGGCAGCGACACCGGGTCTTCGTGCTGGTTGCGATACCAGACGCCGCGGCCGCCGTCCGTCAGTACCACCAGTCGCGGGCGGGTGGGCGCGGGCGGGGGGGACAC
>JAEVYR010000485.1 GCA_023392645.1 Chloroflexota bacterium
CCATGGCCCGCCCGCGGCCATGTCGAATCACGATCATGGTTCCTCCACGTGGTGGATAGGTGTGAGGCATGGATTTCGCATTGCGTTCACTACCGCGTCGGACACTATCGATATTATAGCGTGTGACGCAAGGAGTTGCTACACCTCGTATCAACTCTAATGGAGCATGAAGGTAAACCAGGCGACACCCATCGATGTGATGAAGCCGAGGCGGCGTCACGATCCGGGCGAGGGATCTCGAACCCGGAGGAGCGCGGGAGATGTTTTCCGTACAGGAGGCGTCGCCAACGCACCGAACAATCCGGGGACGCTCCGGTCAGCCGCCGGCACGCATCAGCACCAGCGCCAATACACCCCACAGCGCGACCGAGCCGAGCAGCCACCGATCGCGGAAGAGCAGGCTCTCCGGACTGCCCCCAAGACCACGACCATAGATCAGGTACAGGTAGCGGAAAATCGCGAAGGCTACGAACGGCACGGTCAGGAGCATCGAGCCGCTCTCGGGCACGCTCGTGGAGACCACTGTATAGATCGCATAGGCCACCAGTGCGGCGCCGCCGGCGATTCGCACCAACTGGTCGAGCAGGAGACCGGTGTAGCCCGCCAGCGCCGCGCGATGTCGGGTCGCGTCGGGTCCCAGGCCGACTAGCTCCGCCCGGCGCTTGCCGAACCCCAGGAAGAGCGCCAGCAGGAACGCGCAGAGCAGCAACCACGGCGAGATGGGCACCGCCACCGCGACCGCGCCCCCGACCGCTCGCAGCACGAAACCGACCGCGATCACCATGACATCGAGGATCGCGATCCGCTTCAACCAGACGATGTATGCGCCCATCAAAGCCAGATAGGCGGCGATGATGAGCGTCAGCATCGGGGTGACAACCAACGCCAGCGCCAGCGCGGCCACTGCGAGGAGCACCGCGACGCGAGCGGCCGCCGCCGGCTCGATCTCGCCCGCCGCCAGTGGTCGCCAGCGCTTCAGCGGGTGCTGGCGATCGACCTCGATGTCGCGAATGTCGTTGACGATGTAGACGGCGGCGCTGGCGAGCACGAAGGTCACCACCGCGAGGAACGCTTCAAGAACCGCGTGAGGCTGGTCGGTGATCTCGGCGAACACCAGGCCGGCGAGCACGACCGCGTTCTTCGCCCACTGCTGCGGACGCAGCAACCGCAACCATGCCCGCCAGGGAACGGCGGAAGTCGACCGCCGCGCCCCCGATCCTTCGGATGCGATCGCGCACCGTCCCTTCCCGCCCGCCGGAATCAGCCGCCGGTTTCTGGCGCGAGCGCGTCAACGGTCACGTTGAACGGATCGCCCCAGAGCAACCAGCCGCTCGCGCCGAAGTCCTCGGCGGCATCGATCTGCGCGCGGATATCCTTGGCGGTGTAGTCGCGCATCCCGCCGTAGTTGAAGTCCTGCAACCACGGTCGGAACTTCGCGCCCGACCCCGGCACGAGCTGCTCGGCGCGTTCGAGGCTCTCGTAAATCGTCTCGTAGGGGTAGTCGTTGGGATGCCCGGGCGCGGAGGCGATGTTCCCCTCCGAAAAGTGCGACGGGTAGATCATCATCGAGATGTAATCGAGATACGGCTCCAGCTGCGTGAAGCGCTGCCCGATGTACTGCTCGTCATCGACCAGCGTGATATAGCCGAACAGGTCGGCCGAGAGCTTGCCATTGACCGCGTGAATCGCCTCGTAGGAACGCCGGACGAACTCCGTGATCGCCGCCTGGCGCCCCTCCGCGTTGTACTCCTGCGAGAACTGCGCGACGCCGAGGTCGCCATCTGAGGGGAACCGGACGTAGTCGTACTGAATCTCGTCGAACCCGAGCGAGAGCGCCTCCAGCGCCAACGCGATGTTCGCGTCCCACACTTCCTCGTGGAAGGCATCCACCCAGGCGAGCCCGATGTCGTTGCGCCAGAGATCGCCCGTGGTGGAGTCCTTCACCGCCAGGTCGGGACGCGCCTCGGCCACGAACGGATCCTGGAACACGACCAGTCTGGCGATGATATAGATATCGTTCTCGCGCAGCTTCGCGATGACCTCGTTGGCGTCGTAGATCGGCTCCACCGTGCCGGCGTCGCGGAAGAACTGGACCTGGCTGTCGTAAAAGATCGTGTATTCCTTGATATCGACCACGATCGCGTTGATTTCGGTGGTGTTGGCGATCTCGATCAGGCTTTCGAGCCCGCCCGGCGTGCCGAGCAACCCCTTGTTGGCGTAGACGCCCTTGATCATCACCTTGTCGAGGGCAATGTCGCCGAACTCCATCGAGTCCGGTATCGCCAGGCTGGCGTCTTCGTAGCCGGATGCCACCACCGTGACCTCGGCCCCCGGCGCGATGCCGGTCAGCTCGAACGTGCCGTCACCGGTCGATACCGCTGTGCGTTCTCCGGATTTCACGATCGCGCCCTGCAACGGCTGGCCATCGGCATCGAGCACGCGCCCGTTGGCAACCTGCCGCGTGAGGGCGAAGTCGGCCGTCATCCCGTCGGGCAGGCTCTCCTCGATCGTGCCGTAGTCGCCGGCGTCGATCCGCAGCGTTGCGTCAGACGGAACCTCCTTCAGCAAATAGGAACCGTCATCGGCGGTGGTGGAGCTGACGATGACGCTACCGTCCGGATAGACCGCATGCACCGTCGCGCCCGCGATCGGGTCGCCGCTTTGGGCGTCGCGCAGCTTCCCCTGCACCATCGCCGGCTGCAGTGGCACGCGCTGGGTCAGCGAGCTGTCGGCCTGCACCGCGCCGCGCATGGTGCGGTACCCCGCGAGCGACACCTCGATCTCGGTTCCTGGCGTCGGCTTCGCCACGCGCACCGTGCCGTCGGCTTCAGTTTGATAGGTGGCGTCCTCGATCTGGACGATCGCGCCGCCCAGCGCGTCGTTGGTCACATTGCTGTGAACCGCGATGGTCAACACCCGCACATCGTCGCGCGCGAGCGCAACTGCCAGCGTCGCCAGCGCGAGGAGCACTCCCAGCGGGAGCAGCAGGCTGAAGCGCCAGTCGAGCCAAGGCAGAAGTCCGGTTCGAGAGGTAGGCAGCCGTCTAGTCACGTGTGAGCACCACCGTGCATGTCGCGTGGATCGGGTCGTTCTGTCTGGGGCCTCGCCGTGCGGGGGCGCTGGCAATTCGGCCCATTGCGAGGGAATTTCGCTTTGGAGTGTAGCACAGGGCCCGGACCGCATTTCGCAGGTTTGACACTAGCAAAGCCGTGCCGGGATAATCAGGGCCAGTATGCCTGCTCTCCTCCCGCGCTCCGGGTATGGAGACCTCAGGACGGGGTGGGGACGATCGTGAGTATCCAGACGGCCAATGTGTTTGAAGCGATGCAGGGCGACCTCGATCTCGTTCGGGATCGCGTCGCCGAATCGGCGCACATCGACTTCCCGATCGTTTCGGGAATGGTGCGCGACATCGTCCAGGCCGGCGGCAAGAAACTGCGGCCGCTCCTTCTCCTGCTTTCCGGCAAGGCCTTCACCTATGATCAACCGCGCCTCGTGACCGCCGCCGCTGGCGTCGAGCTGCTCCACACCGCCTCGCTGGTACACGACGACAGCATCGACCGCGCGGCCATCCGCCGCGGGCAGCCGACCCTCAACTCGCAACTCAACACTGGGTCCGTCATCCTCATCGGCGACTTCCTCTTCGCCCAGAGCGCGATCCTCGCCGCGGCCACCGACAGCACCCGCGTCGTCGCCATCTTCGCCTCTACCCTGGGGGACATTTGCGACGGCCAGTTGCGCGAAATGCTCTCGGCGCACATCCTGACGCAGGACCGCGACGAGTATTTCAAGCGCATCTACGGCAAGACGGCATCGCTCTTCGCCGGCGCCGCCGAGATGGGCGCCGTCATTGGCGGCGCGACCGAGCCAGAGATTCAACAAATCCGCGCCTTCGGCTCCGATCTCGGCATGGCCTTCCAGATCATCGATGACGTGCTCGATCTTCGGGAAAGCTCGATCGAGCTCGGCAAACCGGCCGGCAACGACCTCCGCCAGGGGGTCGTGACGCTGCCGACGATGCTCTATGTCGAATCGCTGCCCGAGGGCTCGGCCGAAATCGAGACGTTGGAGCGCGTCGTCGTTGGCGACGAGTCGGACCCTCAGGTGGTCGAGGCTCTCGTCGGTCGCATTCGCGACTCGGACGCCCTCGACCGGGCGATCGACATCGCGAACGAGTACGTCGCCGACGCGATCGAGCGGCTTGATGTGGTCCGCGATATAGAGGTTCGCTCCCGCCTCCGCGAGCTCCTCGACCTCACCATCTCCCGCTCCGCCTGATCCGCTCTCGCATCTCACGGGCGCATTGAGGCGGAGATCTTGCCGGCGCTCACCCAACCCGATCTGCAGCAACGCTCGCCAAGTGAAACGTGGACGAAAGCGCCCTGTAGTGCCGCCCCTGTGGCGGCCGTGCGTAGTGGAGGCGGCACTACGGCGCCTTCGCCGCGCGGGTCGCTTCCGAATCACCCTGCCATATCACACCTCCGACGTGTGGACGCGGCGTTACAGGCTCACATCGCGGGTGGCGCGATGGACCCCGTCCGACGCGATCGTAAAGGCAGGGGCATCACGCCCCGGTCAGCTTCACCCAGCCGAGCGTGCGATACGTCGGCAAGGCTGCCAAGCGACCGCCGGCAGCTCAGAATTCCCGGCCAAAGCGGGGCCTGCCAAGCCGCAACGCCCTACTCCGACCGATCACGGTCGATCCGGCCCTCGCGCGCCGGGAGGCCCATCAACCCCGCGAATTCCCGGTCGAATCGCCCCGCGTCGACACCCGTCGCCACCAGCACGTCGCCGTCGCCCTTGGGCGTCGTCTTGCCCTGCGTCTCCTTGTCGAGCGAAACCGCAACGGCCATCGGCTCCGTCGTCACCAGTGTCGGATCGAGCGCCACCGCGACCGCCAGCGGATCGTGGATGTAGAATCCGTCCATCTTCCGCTCGACGAAGGTCCGCGCGCCGATCTGCCGCACCAGGCCGGCCGTCACCGCCGCGCCATCGTCGATGCGCGCCCACTGGTCGCGACTGACGATCGTCTGGTGCGTCACGTCGAGACCGACCGCGATCAGCTCGGGCCAGTCCGCCGACATCACCTGCGCCGCCGCGTGCGGATCAGCGAACGCGTTGAACTCGGCATGCGGGGTGACGTTGCCCGGCACCCGATATGCGCCGCTCATGATCACCAGCCGGCCGACCTGCCGTGCCAGCCCCGGCCGCAGGCTCAAGGCGATCGCCACATTCGTGAGCGGGCCGAGCGCCACCAGCACCAGCTCGCCTGTGTGCGCTGCGGCGGCATCGAGGATCGCCTGCACCCCGTTGATTTCAGATTCGAGCACGCGCTTTTCGCCGATGTCCGCCCCGCCAAGACCGTTCGCGCCGTGAATGTGCGCGGCATCCTGGTAGTCGACCACGAGCGGCCGGCT
>JAEVYR010000504.1 GCA_023392645.1 Chloroflexota bacterium
GACCGGCGCCTGACACCGCGCCGGATGATTTCGTCCGAATGAAACCCCGAAGCGCTGGCACACGATCGGCGCTTCGGTTGGTTTTCTTCGAATCGTTGTTTCTGCCGGAAACGAAACACCCGGGCAAGACGGAGCAATCCTGCCCGGGTGTTTCAAACGCCGGCCGCACGCGACCCCCGCCGCATCCGGAATCTCCCTGCACAGGATATTGCAGCCCGCGTGCCACCAACATCCCCTATCGGTACCATTCGAGGTGCGACGGGCCTCTTCTGGTCAGGACGCGACCGCGCTCGTCTGCTCGAATTCGGCACGTACCGCCGCGTATCGCTCCGGATCGGCGAGAAGTTCGACCGCGGCCAGCGCCAGCGCCTTACCGGTGCGCAGCGCATTCTCCCGCCCCATCGCTGAGATCGACCCCTCGACGACCTCCTTCGAATGCCCGTTGATCGGCACCTCGCTGATCGCGAAGGTCAGACCCACGGTCGGCATCTTCCGGCTGACGTTCCCGAGATCGGTCGAATAGGCGCCGGGCCCGCTCGCCGGCGGGCGCTCGGTCTCCGCCAGCCCGACCGTGGCCAACTGGTCACGCACGAGCTGGCTGAGCGCGTAGTTGGGTCGCATGTCGTCGTAGCCGACCGCCGAATCGTCGATCTCAAGCCGGGCGCCGGTCATCTCGGCGGCGGCCCGGGCGATCGTATCGCCGCGTTGCAGCAGCGCATCGACCCCTTCCCGCGACGCCGCACGGAAGAGGAACTCAGCGGCGGCGTAGTCGGGCACCACATTCACGGCCTGCCCGCCGTCGGTGACGATGCCGTGCATGCGGACATCGGGCGTGACGTGCTGGCGCATCGCGTCGATGCCGTTGAAAAGCAGGATGACGGCGTTGAGCGCGTTGATGCCCTGTTCCGGCTCACCCGCGGCGTGCGCGGTGCGGCCATGAAAGATGTAGCGGCGCCCCGTCGCGGCAAGGCAGGTCCCGTCGGGGGATGACGTCGGCAGCACGGTCTCGTGACCGCCGTGGTGGCTCGAAAGCGCCACATCGACGTCGTCGAACGCGCCGTTCGCGATCATCACGACCTTGCCACCGGCGTTCTCCTCGGCCGGCGTGCCGACGAGCAGCACCTCGCCGCAGAGCTGGTCGATCACCGCGCCGGCACCGATCGCGGCAGCCAGGTTGCTGCTGGCGATCAGGTTGTGCCCGCAGCCGTGCCCAAGGCCGGGCAGCGCGTCGTACTCCGCGAGGAAGGCAACGCGTGGTCCCTCGCCCTTCCCGCGCTTGCGCGCGACGAAGGCCGTGTCGATTCCGCCCACCGGACGCTCGACCTCGAAGCCGAACGACGCGATCGTCGACGTCAGCAGATCGACGGCGTAGTGTTCCTCCAGGCCGAGCTCGGGATGGGCGTGAATATCGTCGCCCACCGCCAGGATCGTCTCCCGGGCGGCCTCGATCGCGCTCAGCACCGCGCTCGCCAACTGCTCCTTTGCGGTCATGTCTTCGTTCCCTGTCTCTTGATATACTGGTCTGTCTGACGGGTCACAGGTGGATCATCTCACACATCAATGGGCCATGCGTTCCGTGTGCAGAATGGCCTCGCGCAGCCATTCGCTCACGGCGTTGTGCACAACCGTCCGAGGAGTCTCCAATACATGTCGCTGACGCTCAGCACCGCTCGGGACCCAGCATCGTCGTCCGGCACGACCGTGTCGTTCACGTCGATCATCGAACAGCACGGCGCGGATCTCTATCGATTCGCGTGGTCACTGACCCGTACGCCGCACGATGCGGACGATGTCTATCAGGAAACGATGCTCAAGGCATTCAAGGCCTGGCGCAAGCTGCCGAGCGATGCCAACCATCGCGCGTGGCTCTTCCGAATCGCCTCGAACACCTGGATCAGCGATCGTCGCAAGCAGCAACGCGTCCACCAGTTCGGCGACGAGCAGCCCGACCTGCCGTCACATGAGCCGGACACCGCCCGACAGATCGTCGCTGGCGAGACGCTCGAGCACGTCACCAGCGCGATCGAGCAGCTCCCGCCCAAGCAGCGCACGGCACTGGTATTGCGGAAATACCATG
Source organism: Chloroflexota bacterium (assembly GCA_023392645.1). Classification (GTDB taxonomy): domain Bacteria; phylum Chloroflexota; class Chloroflexia; order Thermomicrobiales; family UBA6265; genus JACCVC01. Next base: position 2,078 of record JAEVYR010000504.1, read on the forward strand.
ACATGGGGTACGAGGAGATCGGCGAGGTGATCGATGCGTCTCCCGAAGCCGCTCGCGCGAACGTTTACGAGGCGCTGCGCAAGTTGCGCGGCCAATTTGCCACCGCCCTGGTCGACTAGAAGGACCATGAATCGATGACGCCGTCCACCACACACCAGTCCATGGACCCCGCGGGGTCGATCGGCGCCGCCATCGCCGACGCCGTCGACCCGTGCGAGGTCGTCGAGGAAGCGATCCCGGCGCTCGTGATCGGCGATCTCACCGACGCCGACCGGAACGCGATCGCCGCGCACGTCGAACGGTGTCGCTCGTGCGCGACGCTGCTCACCGACTGCTCGACGTGCATGGACATGCTGGAACCCCCGGCGGAGTGTACCTCGCGAGAGGCCCCCGACTGCTCGGCCATGCTGGGTCTGCGGCGCGCGCGGTACGGCGTGATGGAGAGCCCGCTCGGCGACCTGATGATCGTCGTGACCGACGAGGGCGTCGCCGACGTCGGATACCTGGTCAATCATGAGCGCGACGAGATTTTCTCGGAGCTGGAAGATCGGGGGATCCTCGCCACCCAGGAATCCGGCCAGATCGAGCCGGTGCGCGACCAGTTGCGGGAGTATTTCGCTCACCGCAGGAAGGATTTCGCGCTGCCCGTCGATCTCTTCGGCGTGACCCCCTTCACGCGCGATGTCCTGCGCGCCACCGTCGATGTGCCCTTTGGCGAAGTGCGCACCTATCAGGGGATCGCCAGCGCGATTGGCCGCCCGTCGGCGTCACGAGCGGTCGGGAATGCGCTCGGCCGCAACCCGATACCGGTCATTGTGCCGTGCCACCGGGTGATCCGCTCGGACGGCTCGATGGGGTGGTACACCGGCGGCGCGCATATCAAGGAACGTCTGCTGGATATCGAAGGCGTCCGCTTCGCCGTTCCCGCCGGCAACCAGCCGTCGCTGCCCGGTCTCCAGCCCTGACCCTGCGCCTTTCGCGCGGGGTTCGCCATTTGCGTCCCGCGACGACCCCCTGCCCGTCAACCCCGTCCTGCACATGGACGGGGTTTTCGCTGCGCGGAACGGCGAACGAGATCGCCCTCACCAACCAGGCGTGTCATGGAGACCTCGCGTCCCCAGGATGCAGGCTCCGAACGCAATAGGTTTCTCCGCTCCGCCCCTGGAGAGGCTCCGGTCTAAATGACGACCACGTCGTGGTCGCACGGTGTCACCGCAGGCCCAGCTCGCGCAGGGCGGCCCAGGTCGCGGGGGCATCGCGGCCGGCGCAGCCCGCCAGGTGGGTCCGCAGCAGGTCGAGGTCGTCCTCGACGTCGACGTCGAACGTCGCCGGCACCTCGCTCACCCGCAGGCCGAGCGATGTCGCCCGAGCGACGAGCGCATCGGCGGCCGACGCCGTGCTCATCGGCACATCCGCGAAGATCTCCGCGAACCCGCGCTGCCCGATCAGGTAGTAGCCGCCGTCGTGGACCCGCCCGAGCACGACCTCGCTCGTCTCCAGCGCCCGGAACGCTGCCGCGATGACCGTCGCTCCGATCTGCGGAGAATCGGACGCGATCAGCACCGATCGGTCGTATCCCGCGTCGTGGCCCCACTTCAGCAGCGCCCGCTGGCGGTGACCCCAGTCCTCGTCGGCGATCTGCGGCAGGAACCGCACCCCATCGGGAACGTCCTCGGCGATCTCGACCAGCGCCCCGCGAAAGTCGGCCTCCGGCGGCGAGTGGGTCCAAACGAGGTCGCAGCCCGCCTCGGCGCTCGCCGGCGTCAGGGTCGCGGCGAGGTCGGCGAGAAAGGCGCGGGCCAGGCCGGCTGCGCGATCCATGCCGATCGTCCGCCCCAGCCGCGTCTTCGTCGCGCCGGAAACCGGCATCCGCGCGGCGACCATCAGCAGGCGGTCGCTCCGTCTCAAGATGCCGCCTCGTCCGGCGGGGGGATGTCATCCCGCCCGGCCCGGAAGATCGCCGCCGTGATGCGGTACGCCGCCTTCACCGACGCCCGCGCGTTGCCGCTCACCTTCGACTCGCCGCCGGCGCGCTTCCGGTAGGTCACCGGCACCTCCCGCACGCGCAGCCCGGCGCGGGTGGCGCGGATCAGCATCTCGATCGACCACCCATAGGTCATCTCCCGCATGCCGAGCCCGAGCAACTGCTTCCGGCCGATCACGCGGAACGGGCCGATGTCGGTCAGCCGCAGCCCGTAGCGCAGGCGGGCGATCGCCGCCGCGACCCGGTTGCCGGCAATCTGCTGGGGGAGCAGCGAGCCGGGCTCGTACGAGCCGAGCAGGCGCGAGCCGACGACGAGGTCGGCCTCACCGGCGAGGATCGGCGCCAGCAAAAGCGGTAGCTCGGCCGGGACGTCGCTGCGGTCGCCGTCCATCAGGACGATGTAGTCGACCGGCCCCGCCGCCAGCACGCCGGTCAGGCAGGCCCGCCCGTACCCTCTTCGAGGCTCCGGGACGACCGTCGCGCCCGACTCTCGCGCGACCCGCGCCGTGGCATCGGTGCTGCCGTTGTCGACGACGAGAATCTCGGCGATGGCGACCGGCGTGGCGGGATCATCCCGCACGGCGACGATGTCGGCGACCAGCCCGCCGATCGACGCCTCCTCGTCGAGGCAGGGAATGACGACCGCCGCGGTCGGCCGGCGGTCGCTCACGAGGATGCTCCCGTCCGGGCGCGCTTGACGATGTTCCGCTCGCGCAGACGCCGCTCGGCCTCCGAGAAATACTCCGCGATGTCCCCCTGCGTCGCGACCCACGCGAGGTAGCGGTCGATCCCCTCCTCCAGCGTCACGGTCGGCGCGTAGCCGAGCGCGGCGATGCGGCTGGTGTCGCTGATCAGCGCCCGCATCTCGCCGGGGCGGAACTCACCGGGGATGCTCGGCGCGATCTCCTTGCCGAGCTTGCGGGCCAGCAGCCGGGCGAGGTCGCCGATCCCGGCGGCGTGGCCGGTGCCGACGTTGAGGATGTGCCCGTCCGCGCGAGAATCGGTCGCGACGAGCATGTTCGCGCGGGCGACATCCTCGACGAAGACGAGATCGCGCGACTGGCCGCCATCCTCGTAGACGACCGGCGGCAGGTCGTTCATCAGGCGCGTGCAGAAAATCGCGATGACGCCGGTGTAGGGGTTGAACAGTGACTGGCGCGGACCGTAGGTGCAGGAGTAGCGCAGCGCCGTCACGGGCAGCCCGGTGGCGCGGCCGAAGGCGATGACGAGCCGCTCCTGATCGGCCTTGCTGATCGCGTAGGTGTTCTCGCCGCCCATCGGCGCGGCCTCGTCGGTGGGAACCGGCTCGGCGACCCGGCCGCAGGCGGGGCAGTGCATTGCGTAGTCGGCCGCCTCGAGCTGGGCGATCGGCCGGGTCTCGCCGTAAAAGCGGCCGTGTTCGGGGCAGGTGTACGCGCCCTCGTTGTAGACCGCCTGCGAGGATGCCAGCACCAGCTTCCGGATCGGGAGATCGCGGTTGCGGATCGTTTCCAGCAACAGCGCGGTGCCGTAGGAATTCACATGGATGAATTTGGCGATCTCGGGCATGTAGCCGCCGTAGGCCGCCTCATGGAAGACCACGTCGACGCCGTCGAGCGCCTGGACCCAGGCATCGGGGTCGCGGACATCGCCGCGGACGAAGTCGACCGCCTCCGGCACCCAAGCCGGGCGGCCGTTGGGGTGGGTCTGCGGCTCGAGCGCGTCGAGCACGCGGACCTGCCACCCGGCGGCGAGCGCGGCGTCGACGATGTGGGAGCCGATCAGCCCGGCGCCGCCGGTCACCAGCGCGGTAGTCGATGTTGGCATAGGGCCTCCATGGGTAACAGGGCCTGCCCCTCCGTGGGCGGGCTGATTCGAGGCGGCGACGAACGGCCGGCACCGGGCCGGTGCTACGGGATCGCGGCGAACGCCCGCTCCACGTCGGCGATGATGTCAGCCGGGTCCTCCAGCCCGATCGAAAGCCGCAGCGACGCGCCACGATCCTTCCGCGACCGCTCCTCCCGCGTCTGGATGCGTGGCGGGTAGCAGATCGTCGTCACCTCGCCGCCCAGACTCGGCGCGTAGACCACCATTCGCAGGTTGCGCACCAGCGCCGCCGCCCGCGCGGTCGCCTCCGGCCCCGCCAGCTCGATCACCATCACCCCGCCCCCGCCGCGCGGCAGGACACGCTCGACCAGCGCGGCATCCTCCACCATCGTGATACCGGGGTAGCGGACGGCCGCGACCTCCGGCCGTCCGGCGAGCCACCCGGCGACCTCGCGGGCGCTCCGGCTGATCCAGTCCATCCGCGGGACGAGCGTACGGATGCCGCGCACCGCCAGCCAGGCGTCGGTCGCGCCGGGCACCGCGCCGAGCAGGTAACCGACGCGGGCGATCTCCCCCATCAGCCCCTCGGGACCGGCGACGACGCCCGCCGAGAGGTCGTGGTGACCGCCCAGGAACTTCGTCGCGCTGTGGATGACGAGATCGGCTCCGAGCGCCAGCGGCTGGCAGAGTGCCGGCGTGGCGAAGGTGTTGTCGATCGCCAGCGTCGCGCCACGCTCGCGGGCCACGGCGGTAAGGGTCGGGATATCCGTGACGGCGATGGCGGGGTTCGCGATCGTCTCCGCCATCACCAGGCGCGTTTCCGGTCGCATCGCCGCTCGCACGGCATCGAGGTCACACAGATCGACGACCGTACCGGTGATGCCGAAGCGCGGCAGCTCGCGTGTCAGCAGCTCCTCGGTGTCGCTGTAGCCGCCGGCGCCGAGGACGACGTGATCCCCCTGCGACAGCAGCGCCAGCGCGACGACCGCGATCGCCGCCATGCCGGACGCGACCGCGTAACCTCGCTGCGCGCCCTCCAGCTCGGCGACGAGATCGGCCAGCAGCCGGTGATTGGGAAACTGGTCGCGGTTGTAGGTCGGCTCGCCGGCGGCGATCCGGGCGGCGATGGCGCCGGGATCGTGGGTCGCGTAGACCGTGCTGGCCACGATCGGCGGCACCAGCGGCCAGACGTCGTCGTCGCCGTGCTGGTGCCCGCCCTGCACGCTGGCTGTGCGCAGGCGGCGCATCGTCTCGTCGGGTTCGGGCATCACTCGGCCTCCTCGAGGGTCGCGGGTGCTGGCGAGGCAGGCACGGGGGATGCCGCCGGCGTGGCCACGATGGGCGCGGGCGTCGATCCCGGCGAGGCTCCCGGCAACACGATGTCGATCGCGCCGGCGCCGTCGCCGCCGGGCACCGGGAACGGCAGGTACCACCGGCGCAGCAGGTAGACCCGCCCCGGGTCGTCGTCGAGCCAGAGGTCGTACTCGTCGCTGGCCGCGACCGCGTACCCGGCGCGCACGTTCGGCCGGGTGGCGACGATGTAGCTCGAATCGGTTGGTTTGGCGTAGAAGTAGATCCACCACGGCGAGCCCTTCGGCGAGCGCGCTTTCGTGATGTTCTCGTCGAGCATCACCGTGTAGAGATGGTAGCCATCCCACGCCGAGCCGGCGTCGAGGCGGTCGTTCTCGACGCCGTTCTCGTTCGCGTACTCGGCCATGCCCCAGACATGATCGAGGAAGACAAGATAATCGCGCGTTCCGGCGATCGAAAATGCCGCGACGACCGCCAGCAGCGTCCACGCGACCGGTTGAACCAGGTCGACGTCGCGCAGCGCCCAGAGCGCGGCGACGATCGCGATCGGGATCAC
>JAEVYR010000020.1 GCA_023392645.1 Chloroflexota bacterium
GCGTCAACGCGTCGACATCGCGCGGAGAAGTTCGCACCGCGCGGACCACCTCCAGCAGCCCGTCGGCGTCCGTGCGGGCGTTGCTCCAGCGTTCGAGCTGGTCGGCGAGCTCGTCGGCGTCGACCCCGCGCCTCTCAATCGCGGCGGGATCGATCAACCGATCGATCCGGTCGGCGAGATCGTCCAGCAGGCGCCGCACCGAGGCGCCGACATCGCTGCTGGATGTGGGGACCGTCGCCTCGCCCGACACCGTGGGCGCCCAGCTCTCCCACTGCGACGCGCCGTGATGGGACGCCTCCATCCCGTCACGCCCGTCACGCGCTTCGGGCACGTCCGCCTGGCCGACGGCTTCCCCGTCATCCGAGTCGAGAACCGGATGCGGCTCGGGATCCTGGCCGGCGTCGGTCGCGAACGATTCGGGGGCGGGCCCGGTTGCGGTCGATGCACGCTCGTTCGACCACGACGACCAGGGGGCCTCTGGCGGGGCGGGCGGCTCGTCGTCCGGGGCGTCGCCGGCGGGTGTCTCGGCAACCCCGTCCTCCGCGCCGGGCCAGCTCGCGGCGTACTCCGGCGATTCGGCCGGATCGGCGACGACCGCCGCGGGCTCGACAGGCTCGGCCGGGACGCGCTCGACCTCGCCGGTGGCATCGCCGCTCACGATGGTCGCCCAGGTTGACTCAGAGTCCGGCTGGTCGCTGCTCGGCTCGCCGGGCAGGTCGGTCACGCTCGGCTCCGCGACCGGTTCCACGGCAGCGACCGCCGCGGAGCCGTCGGAGCCGGGAGCGGCGCTAACGGTATCGACAAGGCGAGCCCCGCAGGAGGTGCAGAACTTCGCGCCCTCGCGCGCGGCCGCGCCGCAGACCGTGCAGTGTGTCATCGTGGTGATCCTCCGTGACCGGGCGGCCGGGCCCGCGCCGCATCCCGTCCTGTCGATAGCGATTCGTATCGAGAGTGTACGCGATGCGGTTGGGAGGAAAGGCCAGGTTTGGACGGAGGGCCGACACAGGGCCGGCCCACTCATGGAATCACGGATGAAGTATCCGGATACGGTCGCGGGAAAGCCGCCTCACGGCCAATTCGGATGCCTCGGCTCGAGCTTGCGCGAATCCGCGCCGTAGCGGACCGCGAGGATGGGCAGGATCACGAACAGGGCGATGGCGACGAGGATGATCACGAGGTCCATGGCTGTCTCTCCGGGGTGAGGTGACGTCGTGTGGAACGTGGACCCGGTCAGGCTGCGGTCGGGGCACCGATGAGGGATTCCCGCTCGGTCGAGGACCCGTCACGGTTGCGCGGCACGGGCGCACCGGACAGCGGCATCATGCGCGTCCCCTGCGCCGAGACGCATCAGTCAAATTACCCAATCGCTGGGGTTGGGCGCGCGCTGCCTGTTGTCTATGGCGAAGTTGCCGCCGTCGATAGTTCCGCGCGGCGCGACGGACCCTCCCGGCACGGGTGCGCGACGCGAGCGACGCATGCGACAATACGGGGCAGTGCCTGGGCTCGGGAACACTGGTGCGATGCGTTGGCGCCGAGCGAGCCACGAGTGAGGAAGTACCAACACAATGACGAATGTACTGGTCGGTCAGCGCGCCATCGCCTCCCGGCAGCTCGCCAGCGGCGAGGGCGCCGCGTTCGAGGTGAATGCCGGGCAGCTCGTGCAGATCATCGATTTGAACGGCGGCCAGGTGGCCAGCATGGTGGCATTCGCCGGCCGTGGTCGCAACGAGGCGCTTTCGACGTCGGCGACGTTGACGCTCAACGCGTCGCTCACCCTCAAGGCGGGCAGCCAGCTCTACAGCGACGCCTGCGAGGCGATGTTCGAGGTGGTCGAGGACCCGGTGGGCCGTCACGACCTGCTGACGATGCCGACGCCGGGCGACGCGAAAACCACCGCGGCGAAGGAACTGGTGACGACGTGGGAAGCGCTGCGTGACGCGGCCGAGGACGCCGGGCTCTTCCGCCCCGGGCTGCCGGCGCCGGTGAACTTCTTCAAGCACGTGGTGGTCAAGCAGCGCGGCGAGATCGAGGTGCGCGATCCGTTTTCCGAGCGCAACGACGCGATCCTGCTGCGGGCGCTGAAGGACTCGCTGATCGTGGTCGCCAACGCCCGGAAGGAGAAGAAGCCGGGCATCTCGATCGCGCCGGGCCGCAACGAAACGCCGGGGAACATCCTCGTGCGCGTCTACAAGAGCATCTTTCCCGAAAACGGCCACGCCGCCGAGTCGTAGGGACAGCCTTCGCCAGCGATGGCAACGCCGTGGGGGCGCCGACACGACGCCCTCACGGCTCCGGAATTCAGAACAGCACGACCACCAGGATCGCCACCACGGCCAGCGACAGGAACAGCACCAGCATCACCGCCGAGACGTCCTGCTGGCGGAAGATGCGTCCCCATTCGGTCTTCGTGATCCGCTCCATCGTTTCTCCGATCGCTCGCCCGCGAGATTGCCGGGACTCCCCCGACACACCGCCCGCGGGAAATGTGGTAACCCTGATGCCGGTTGACTGCTGTCTGTCGCGGTCGCCGGCTCACTGGCGACCCGCCCCGGAAAGGTTCCTTCCTCTATGTCGCACGACTCCGTCGCGCCGTCCGACGCGACGCATCACCTCCTGATTATGGCCTACGGCGGCCCCGACAAGCTCGAGGATGTCCGGCCCTACCTGCTCGATGTCCGCAACTACCGGCCCACGTCGGAAGAAATCATCGCGGAGATCACCGACCGCTATGCCCAGATCGGCGGCCGCTCGCCGATCCTCGAGTTGACCCAGGCCGAGGCCGCCGGCATGGAGCAGGCCCTCAACGACCTCGCCGGCGAGGGCGAGCGTTGGAAGGTCTGGCTCGGCATGCGCCACTGGCACCCCTTCATCAAGGACGTGCTCGGCGAGATGGGCGAGGCCGGCGTCGAGCGCGCCGTCGGGCTGGTGATGGCGCCGCACTACTCGTCGATGAGCATCGGCGCCTACTTCAAACGGGCGGAGGAGGCCGAGTCCGGCATCGAGCTGGCGCCGGTCGAGAGCTGGAACCTCAATCCCGGCTACCTCTCCGCGCTCCACGAGCGCATCGCGGATGCGCTGGAGAAGTTCCCGGCCGAGGAGCGGCGCGATGTCCCGATCATCTTCACCGCCCACAGCCTGCCGGAGCGCATTCTCGAACACGGCGACCCCTACCCCGACGAGCTGCGCGCCACGGTCGACGCGCTTGTCGAGAACCTGCCAGGACGGGAGTGGCACTGGGCCTACCAGAGTGCGGCCATGACCGCCGATCCGTGGCTCGGCCCCGATGCCGGCGAGGTGATCAAGCAGCTGCACGACGAGGGGAAGACCAACATCCTCATCTGCCCGATCGGGTTTATCTGCGAGCACGTCGAGATCCTCTTCGACATCGACATCGAGTACCAGCAGCTCGCGAAACAGCTGGGCGTGCATCTGGAACGGATCGAGATGCTCAACGACCACCCGCTGATGCTCGCCGGGCTGGCGCAGGTCGCGCGCGGACGCGCCGCCGATGCCGGCTGGCTCACGGCGTAACGTCATTCGGAAGTCGCAGGGACATTCATGGGGAAGCACATCCTCGTCATCGGCGGCGGCATCACCGGGCTGGCGGCGGCACACCGCCTCATCACCCAGCATCCGGAGCTCACGGTCACGCTCGTAGAGCGGGACGACCGCCTCGGCGGCAAGATCCTCACCGTCGACGCCGAGGGTTACACCCTCGAAGGTGGCCCGGATTCGATGCTCGGCAGCAAGCCGCGCGGCATCGGGCTCGCGCGCGAGCTGGGCCTTGACGATCGCCTGATCGGCCCGACTGAGGCGAACCGGCGCTCGTTCGTGTTGCGCCGGGGCAAGCTGCACCGCATCCCCGAAGGGCTGACCGGGCTGGTGCCGACGAAGCTCAAGCCGCTGGCGAAGTCGTCGCTGATCTCGCCGCTCGGCAAGGCGCGGATGCTCGGCGACTTCGTCCGCAAGCCCCGCCGTGACGACGCCGACGAGTCGCTGGAGGCGTTCATGTCGCGCCGCCTCGGCAGAGAGGTCTACGCCAACCTGATCGAGCCGCTGATGGCCGGCATCTACGCCGGCGACGGCTCGGCGCTGTCGCTCGAAGCGACGTTCCCGCAGCTCCGGCAGGCCGAGCGCGAGCACGGCGGTCTCATCAGGGGCGTGCTGGCGCAACGAGCCAAGGCGGCGCCGGCGACGAACGGGACGCGACCCGGATTCATCACCTTCCAGTCCGGGTTGCGGGAGATCGTCGAGGCGCTGTCCACCGACATCCGCGCACGCGGCGGGGACATCCGGCTGGGCGCGGCCGTTTCGCTGCTGGAGCGGTGCGAGACCGGCTACCGGGTGACGATCGACCGCGATCGAGGCCCGGAGACGATGCGCGTCGATGGGGTCATCGTCGCGACGCAGGCATGGGCCGCGGCGCCACTGCTCGACGGGCTCGATCGGGCCGCCGCGCTCGCGCTCGAGGCGATTCCGCACGTGTCCAGCGCCATCGTCGCGCTCGGGTTCGACGACCCGACGGTGGCGGAGCGCCTGCGGGGGTTCGGCTACGTGGTGCCGCGCGCCGAGAAGCGCGCCGTGATGGCGATGACGTGGCTCTCGTCGAAATGGGCCGGGCGCGCGCCGGAGGGGAAGGCGCTGATTCGCGCGTTCGTCGGCCGCGCCGGGCAGCAGGAGCTGCTGGAGCGTCCCGACGACGACCTGGTCGCGATCGTCCGGCGAGAACTGGCCGAGGTGCTGGGCATCGACGCGGAACCGGAGCTGGTGAAGGTGTTCCGGTGGGACGGCGGCATGCCGCAGTACGCGCTGGGGCACCTGGAGCGGGTCGCGGTGATCGAGGACGCGGTGTCGCGCCTGCCGGGTCTGGCAGTGGCGGGCAACATGCTGCGCGGGGTCGGGCTGCCCGACTGCATCGCCTCCGGCGAGCGGGCGGCGGACGCCGTCGCGGCAAACGTTCTCGCGCGGGCGCCGCTGGAGGCATCTCGCGTGTAGCCAGGAATTGGCTGTCGGGCATGCCCCAGGCCGGTTTCTGCGATGCCGGAGGTCCTGACGATCGTGCGGCGGCGAGCCACCGCGTCGCCCGTGTGCCCGAGACACATTATCTCCCTGTTATGACAATCATTATTGTGAATGCGGATCAGCGTCAGTTGATCGCTTCTTTCTGCTCGGCGAACGCCCGGCCGTAACGTCGGGCATATGTCTTCTGCTGAACCCCATGACTTTCGGGCACATCTTGTCGCGGAGGACGCGGCGTGCGTAGCATAGTGTGTACGGACACTCTGTACATACAGGGTGCCAGCGCAACCGGGGCCGTCGCGATCCCCACGTTCCTGCCCGGCGGAGTGCCACCATGCGTCACACCCAGCGATCCAATCACGCCGTCCCCCGCCTGCTCATCGCCGCGATCGCCTTCATGACCGTCATCATCCTGTTCGCGCCCCGGCTCGGCGAGGCCGCGCCCAACTTCGCCTGGGCCAGCATCGACCAGCAGGTCGGGCAGATCGCCCCGGAAAGCAACCTCCTCGTGGCCGAGTTCGCCGGCGGCGGCTGCCGCACCATCCACGCCGTCAACGCCAGCGACCAGCTCGCGATCGCCTCCGTCTTCAAGCTCTACGTACTCGGCGAGCTCGCCCGCCAGATCCAGACCGGCGAGGTGACGTGGGACGAGAAGATCACGCTCACCGACGACCTCCGCTCGATGCCCTCCGGCGACTACGCCTGGGTGCCCGCCGGCCAGCAGGTGACGGTGCGCCAGCTTGCCGAGGGCATGATCTGGCAGAGCGACAATACCGCCACCGACCACCTGATCCACCGCCTCGGCCGCGAAAACGTCGAGCGTGCCTTCGCCGCCTACGGCCACGCCGATCCGGAAGCCAATCAGCCGCTGCTGCTAACCCGCGAGCTGTTCGCAATCAAGATGTGGCAGCCAGCCGACTGGATCTCCCGCTACGTCGCCGCTTCCGACGAAGAGCAGCTTGCGCTGCTGACCGCCGACATCGATGGCCGGGCAATCAACCCGTCCGGCGGCTGGGGCCAGTGGAGCGGCCCGATGGCGATCGACGGCGTCGAGTGGTTCGCCTCGGCCGAAGACCTTTGTCGCGTCATGGTCGGCTTGTGGACGATGGGCGCCCAGCCGGGTCTCGAGCCGGTGCGCGACATCCTCACCGGCAACCGCGGCGGCATCGTCGACACCGCGACGTGGCCGCGTGCCGGCGTCAAGAACGGGTTCGAAGCGGGCGTGGTCAGCTCCGCCTGGGTGATGGAACGCAGCGACGGTCGTGTCTTCTTCGTGACAGCGGTCTTCAACCACCCGACGCAAGTGATACCCGACAGCGCGCCCGGTGCGGTGCTGGCGCCGGTCTTCGGCTGCCTCGCCACCTATCAGCAGCCGGGCGACTGCTGACCTGCCGGGACGCATTCCGGACACAGACGTGTGGCATGGTGAGGCGAAATGTTCGCGCCACGAAAGGATCGTCATGCCCCTCACCCGCCGAACGCTGATGCTCGCCGCCCTGGCCACACCGCCGGCGCGCGCCCTCGCCCAACCGGCCACCCCGGCCAATCTCGACACCACCCTGGACGACCATGTCGCATGGGTGGTGTCGCTGTTCGATGGCGGCGCGGTCGACCTCACCGTCGCCGACGTCGAGGCGCGGTTCGACGCGAACTTCCGCGAGCTGGTGCCGCCGGAGGAGTTCATCGCCACGGTCCAGCAACTCGCTGACCAGCTCGGCCCGATCGAGCTGGTCGAGAACCAGTCGACCGCAGCGGGCGAGTTCGTCGGCCTCTTCCGGTCGAGATCGGGCGAGGGCGTGCTGATCTCGATCGCGGTCGACCCAGATACCGGCCTCATCGCCGGGTTCTTCATCACCCCGGCGCCGCTACCGAAGGCATCG
>JAEVYR010000058.1 GCA_023392645.1 Chloroflexota bacterium
CCCGTCGTGTGCGCGGCAATGCGTACCCGTTGACGTACGTATCGGTCATCCGAGCCGCTCCGCCAAATACGTATTCCGACGGATTGTTCGCGGCATGGCGTCTGCGCATAATGCGATTGGGACAGGGGAAATGCATTTGCTCGCGACGCGCGGGCCGTGACAGATCCATGGCGGGACCGGGGATGATCGCGACAGTTTCGTGACATTCCCGGCGAGATTCCGTAACTCGCCGCCTGCAGTCTTTAGACTGGGACTACACCGTTCCCGGCATCGCCGGCCATACGCCGCGTGCCGTGGTTCGCTCTACAACCGCTCGGGAGCGTCTCTCATGAGCAGATACGTCACCGCTCCGCACAACGGGTATCGACACCACCCATCCACGGCCAGCCGCCGGCCGCGCGTTGCCCGCGTGATCCGCGAGTCGCTGGTGATCCTGCTCGGCGCGCTGCTGTACTTCTTCGTCCGCGGCCTGATGCACTCGCAGACCGCCCTCGCCGTCGCTCATGCGCACGACGTGATCGCGCTGGAGGCGGCGCTGGGGCTCTTCCACGAGCCGTGGCTGCAGGGCGAGATCATCCCGCACGAGTGGCTGGTGTCGACGCTCAACCGGATCTACATCTTCGGGCACTGGCCGGTGATCGTGGCGACCCTGTCGTGGCTGGTGTGGAAGCACCCGGAGCATTTCGGTCGCTACCGGTCGGCGCTGCTGATCTCCGGCGCGATCGGCCTCGTCTGCTTCGTCGCCTTCCCGGTGGCGCCGCCGCGCTTCCTGCTGGGGCAGGGCTTCGTCGACACCGTCTCGCTGCACTCGCACGCCTACCGCGTGCTGCAGCCGCCGGCCTTCACGAACCCCTACGCGGCGATGCCGAGCCTGCACGTCGGCTGGAACCTGCTGATGGGCATCGCGATCGTGCGGCACAGCTCCAATCGCTGGGCGAAGACGTTCGGGTACCTGATGCCGCTGGTGATGTGGATGGCGACGGTGCTGACGGCGAACCACTTCATCCTCGATGGCCTCGTCGGCTCGGCGGTGGCGCTGACCGGTCTGGGCATCGCGATCCTGCTCGAGCGGCGGCACACGTCGCGCCGGTCGCACAGCGAGGTGCCGGCCGCGCCGCCGAGCCGGAGCATCGGCCAGGGCTGGAGTCACCGCCCCGCCGCCTGAACAACGACAATCCCTTCCCTCCCATCCCTTCCCTCCCCGAGCCCCGCGTCAGCCACGCGGGGCTCGGTGCGTCTGTCGCCGTTCCCCGGTAGCCGCGTGACGTGAACGGCGCGACGGCGCTCGCCGAGCGCACGAGGTACAAGCTCTTCCACAACCACCTCACCGTCGATCTCGTGACCTCCTTGTTTGACTTCGAAAGCGAACAGGCGCAGCGTCTTTCGGGCAGATTCCGTTTGGAGCTGCTGGGAGAGGCGGAAGGCGCGCCTTTCTGGCGTGATCTACACGCTCGTGTATGCGCGAGGCGACGATGATTGGTTCGTCCAATCGCTCATCGACGCGGTGGAACCACACGGTGGTCACGTCCGGCTGGTGTTGCTGCGCTGCGAGCACGATGCGCCGATGCGGCGCGTGGCCTCGGAATCGCGAGCCGCCTATCGCAAGCTGCGGGATCCCGACGTGGTCAGTCGACTGATGGAGCGGGAGGATCTGGTGAGCCCGGCGCCGCACCGGGAGGGGCTTGTTATCGACAACACCCACCTCGGCGCCGATGAGGTGGCCCGCCGCATCATCGATCATCTTCGCGCCGAGGGCGTATCGTTCCCCGCCTGATCAGCGGCGCGGAGTGCGTAACTGACGGTACGATGCCCCCGGGACCCGATGCCGGGCAGGAACCGCCCGGCGCGACCGTGCGATGCCTGTGAAAGGAGCGCCGTCGATGGCGCAGCAAACCGAGAGCCCGACCTCAGCCGTCCCCGCCGACCTTCTCGCCGCCGCGCGCGATGACATCGTCATCGACATCCCCTCGCTGGCGGCGCGCTACGGCGAGCCGAAGCGGACCTCGATCGACAAGGTGACGCCCACGCTCACGCCGCTGATGATCGAGTTCCTCCAGGCGTCACCGATGTATTTCATGGCGACCGCCAGTGAGCGCGGCACCTGCGACGCCACCCCGCGCGGCGATCCGGCCGGTGCCGTCGTTGTCGCCGACGAGCGGACGCTGGTGCTGCCCGACCGGCGCGGCAACAAGCGGGTCGATTCGCTCCGCAACCTGGTGGTCAATCCCTCGATCGGGCTCCTCTTCCTCGTGCCGGGGATGGAAGAGACGCTGCGGGTCAACGGCACGGTGACGCTCTCGTGCCACGAGCCACTGCTGGCCTCGCTGGCGATGCAGGGCAAGGCGCCGGACATGGCGCTGATCGTCGACATCGACGAGGCCTACATGCACTGCCCGCGCGCGTTCAAGCGGTCGAAGCTGTGGGATCCGGAGAACTGGCCGGCGGCAGGGTCGGTGCCGACCATGGCGGCGATCCTGTACGAGATGTTCAACCCCGAGGAGTCGGCGGAGGATTTCGCCCGCGAGCGCGAGGAGCGCGTCAAGCGGGAGCTGTACTGACGGAGGATGGATCGGCGAGCCGGTCCCAGGAGACGGCATGTCATGCCGTATCCAGGGGCTTGTCGAGGGATCCTCCCCTCTGACGCCTCTCCCCGACACGGGGAGGGGAATCCTCCCCGTGCGAAGCGTAAACGCACCAGACGCCAGTGCATGTGCAGATGCCCGGGACGCTGGGCAACCGCGACGTGGCGGTCATCTCGAC
>JAEVYR010000082.1 GCA_023392645.1 Chloroflexota bacterium
GTCCTCGACCATATCGGTGCATTCGGCGCCACGCCTCGCCGCGTCGATTCCGTGCGCCTCATCGGGGCCCTTGTGCTGGTGGTCGGTGTCGCACTGATCCGGGGTCGTCGCTGATCGACATGGCCCCTGCCACCGTGGGTGACATCAACGCCAGGCGGGGTCAGCATCGTGCCGACCCCACCTGTCCTACCGAGTCTTATGTCGACATTTGGTCGCTACCCGTAGAGATCGGCGACCTTTCCCTCCAGGTAGGTCACCAGCGGCTGCGGGTCGAGCTCACGGGTGCCCAGGACGCGCTCCATCAGGTCCTTCGGCAGGAACTTGCTGCCGTGACTGTGCACGTTCTCGCCGAGCCAATCGCGCAACGGCCCGAACTCCCCGGCTCGGAACCGGTCGTCGAGATCCGGAATCTCCCGGTTGATGCGATCCCACAGCATCAACGAAAGCACGTTGCCGAGCGCATACGTCGGGAAGTAGCCGAACAGCCCGGAGCTCCAGTGAACGTCTTGCAGCACGCCCACTGACGCGTTCGGCACGTCGACGCCGAGATACTCCATCATCCGGTCGTTCCAGACCTCGGGCAAATCCCTGAGCTCGACCTTGCCGTCAAGCATGTCGCGCTCCAGCTCGAATCGCAGGATGATGTGCAGGTTGTATGTGAGCTCGTCCGCCTCGACGCGGATCAGCGACGGTTCCAGCTTGTTCACCGCCCGGTAGACATCCTCCGGGGTGGCATTACCAACCACCTCGCCGAACTCCTCCCGCAGCGGGTTGATGCCCCATTCCCAATAGGCCCGGCCGCGACCGACAAGGTTTTCCCACATCCGGCTCTGCGATTCGTGCCATGCCATCGACACCCCGCGAGCCAGTGGAGTCCGCTCCAGCGATGGGCTGACCTGGCGCTCGTACAGCCCGTGTCCGAACTCGTGCATCGAGCCGAACAGCGCCGAACCGAGCAGCTCCGGTATGTATCGCGTGGTGATGCGGATGTCCTCGATCGCCATTGACGACGCGAACGGATGGTGAGTTTCGTCGAGACGCCAGTGCCTGTCGTCGAACCCCAGTTGGAGCAAGACCTTGCGTGACAACCGCTCCTGCGCGTCCTGGGGGAAGTAGCCATGCAGGATCGAATCGTCGACCTTGCCCGCGTTCGCCTTCACCTGCTCGACCAGCGGCACGGTCCGCTCGCGCACGACGGCAAAGACCGCCTCGATCTCTTTCGACGTCAGTCCGGGTTCGAAGTTTTCGAGCAGGAGGTCGTAATCCTCAGCGGCGTCGGGGTCGAGCGTGCGGTACGCCTCGACGAACCGATGATTAATCTCGAGCAGCTTCTCCATCACCGGCAGGAACGCGGGAAAATCCTGGTTCGCCTTGGCGTCGATCCAGGCGTGATAGCCGGCGGTTCGCGCACGAATCGCGTCCGCAAGCAGCTCCGGCGAGATCACCCGGCTGCGATCGAAGTCGCGCCGCGCGAACCGCACCAGCGACGCTTCGTCACTGTCGAAGTCGAGACCATCCAGGTCCTTCTCGGCGTCCTCGAGCAGCCGGCCGGTTTCGTCGGAGATGAACATCTCGTGCGACATTCGACCGAGCGTGGCCATGCGCTCGCCGCGCGCCTTGGCGCCGCCGCGTGGCATTTTGGTCTGCTCGTCCCAACCGAGCACGCCCATCGCGCCATGGAGGTCGTCAATCGTGGCGAGGCGCTCGCGGAGTTGTGTCACTGCTTCGGATGTCATGCAAAACCTCGAAGGTGTGAGTTTCAGGAAAATCAGCTCGCGATCGCGGTCGATCGCAGAAGGGTCCCAAGAATGCGCAGGCCATCGGTTCCGCCGATGAGGTCGTTGGTCGCCCGCTCGGGATGAGGCATCAGGCCGAGCACGTTGCCGGCCTCGTTGACCACCCCCGCGATCGCATCGACCGAGCCATTGAGGTTCGCCTCGTCCGTGAGCGAGCCGTCTCGCTCCACGTAGCGAAACGCCACCTGGTTGTTCGCTTCGAGTCGCTTCAACGTCTCCTCGTCGACGAAGTACGACCCCTCTCCGTGCGCGACGGGCAGGTCCAAAACGTCGCCCTGCCGAAGATCGGCGAGCCACGGTGACGACGCACCCTCGTACCGGATGTGCGTCCGGTGGCTGTGGAACCGCAGGGTGGCGTTGCGCAACAGCGCGCCGGGCAGCAGATGGGCCTCGGTCAACACCTGGAAGCCGTTGCAGATACCGAGCACCGGACCACCTGCGGCGGCGAAATCCTGGACCGCCGCCATCGCCGGTGCGAATCGAGCGATGGCGCCGGCCCTCAGCGCGTCGCCGTACGAAAAGCCACCGGCCAGCACCACGGCATCGACGCTGCCCAGCGACGTTTCGCGATAGTCGATCACCTCGGCATCCACACCGACATCGTCGGCCAGCGAGCTGACCGCATCGTGATCGCCGTTGCTGCCCGGAAACCCGATCACCATGACCTTCGGGCGGCTCATGCCTGCACCTCGGCAGCGTCCGCGGCGGCCACGCTGAAGACCTCGATCACCGGGTTCGCGAGCAGTTGATCGCACATCCGCTCCACCTCGGCAATCGCGGCGTCCTGGCTCTCGGCTTCGACCGTAACGTCGATCTGCTTGCCGGCTCGAACCTCGCGGACACCGTCGAATTGGAGGCTCTGCAGCCCGCCGCGAATGGCCTCGCCCTGCGGGTCGTTCACCCCGGGCTTCGGCATGATCGTCGCCTTGATCTTGAACAGTGCCACGTTCACCCTCCTTCAGATGTGTGTGCGTCGGCCGCCTTGCGCAGCCGCCGCAGGACCTCGGCGTACCGCTCCCGCGCCAGCGCCACGATGTCGTCGGGCAGGTCAGGTGCCGGCGGCTCCCGATCCCATCCACTGTCGAGCAACCAGTTGCGGATCACCTGCTTGTCGTATCCCTGGGGCGGGCGACCCGGCGCGATATCGGCGATGTTCCAGTATCGTGACGAGTCGGGTGTGAGCGCCTCATCGATAAGCCGCAGTTCACCGTCGATCGTGCCGAACTCGAACTTGGAATCGGCGAGGACGAATCCCGCGCGCTCTGCGAGCCGCGACGCAGCCGCGAAAAGCGCCACGCTGCTCTCCTCCAGCTCGCGCGCCCTCCCCTTCCCAACCGTTTCCGCCAGCTCGCGGGTGGAGATGTTTTCGTCGTGACCGGCATCGTTCTTCGTCGCAGGCGTGAACCGCAGCTCCGGCAGGGCGTCGCCCTCCCGCAACCCCGCTGGCAGCGGCTCTCCGGCGAGCGTGCCGTGCTCGCGATACTCGACCCAGCCCGAACCGGCAAGGCGCGCGCGAACGACGCACTCGATATCGATGCGCTCCGCCTTGCGGACCACCATCGAGCGGCCAGCGAGCAATTCGCGCTCTTCCGGAGAGAGATCGAGTCCGTTCAACGAGCACGTCACCAGGTGGTTGGGCACGAGCTCGGCGGTGTGCTCGAACCAGAACCGGCTTATCTCGGTGAGCAAGCGCCCCTTGCCTGGAATCAGGTTCGGCAGGATCACGTCGAAGGCCGACACGCGGTCGGTAGCCACGAACAGCAAGAGCTCGCCGAGATCGAAAATCTCGCGCACCTTCCCGCTGCGCAGCTTCGGGTACGCCGCAAGCTCGATGTCACCGACGGCGACGGACTCGGTCATGACGCCGCGCCGATCCCGCTGCCCAGGCCGAGCCGCTCGAAGGTCGCGTCGACATTGGTCAACTGGTCCCACGGATCGAAGATCGTGTCGAGCTCGCCGTCGGACACCGCGTTTTGGACATCGGCGTTCTCCGCGATGCGCTCGCGGAACGTCGGACCGCTCCTGTCCTTCGCCGCCGCCATCGCCGCGCCCTGCACCAGCTTGTAGGCCTTCTGCCGATCCATGCCGGCGTCGACCAGCGCGAGCATCACCCGCTGGGAGTAGATGAGGCCACCGCTGCTTTCGAGATTGGCCTTCATCCGCTCCGGGTAAATCACCCACTCGCCGATCAGTTCGTCGGCAAGATGCAGCATGTAGTCCAACACGATGCTTGCGTCCGGGAAGATGACACGTTCGACGCTTGAATGGGATATGTCGCGCTCATGCCACAGTGCCACGTTCTCGTTCCCCGCCAGGGCATAGCCGCGCAACACCCGCGACAGCCCCGCCAGTCGCTCCGACTCGTGCGGGTTGCGCTTGTGCGGCATCGCCGACGACCCTTGGTTCCCCTCGGCGAAGTACTCCTCCGCCTCGGCCACCTCGGATCGCTGCAGATGGCGCACCTCAACCGCGAATTTCTCCAGCGTTGCGCCAACCCCCGCCAGCAC
>JAEVYR010000151.1 GCA_023392645.1 Chloroflexota bacterium
GACAGGCGATCACCAGCAACACCAGCGAGCGGTAGACCCACGTCGACCAGTCACCGGAGATCGCCCCGCCGGCCACGACGACGAGACCCGCCAGCGCGACGACGATCGGCGTGTAGACGGAGGCGAAGCGATCGACCAGCTGCTGGGAGGGCGCCCGGCTGGACTGCGCCTCCTCGACGAGCTGAACGATGCTGGACAGCATCGAGCGCGAGGCAGGCTTCGTGATGCGAATGTCGAGCACTCCGGCGCCGTTGAGCGTGCCGGCGAACACCTCGTCGCCGGCGGCACGGTCAACCGGCATCGACTCGCCGGTGATCGGCGCCTGGTTTACATCGGAGTGCCCGTCGATCACCTCACCGTCGGCCGGCAGCCGCTCGCCGGGCCGGACCCGCACGATATCGCCGATCGCCAGCGACGACGCGGCGATCGTCGTTTCGACGCCATCACGCAGCACGCGCGCCTCTTGCGGGGCGAGATCGAGCAGCGCCCGGATCGCGCCGCGGGTGCGGTCGAAGGTGATCGCCTGCAATGTGGTGCCGATCGAAAAGAGCACCACCACCAGCGCGCCCTCGGACCACTCCCCGAGCAGCCCGGCGCCGATGACGGAAATCGTCATCAGGACGTTCATGTCGACGCGCCCGGCGCGGATCGCGGCGAGACCGGCGCGCACGATCGGATACCCGCCGACGACGATAGCCGCGGCGAAGAGAGCTATCGGCAGCCAGCCAGAGCTGGCCATCTGATCGAGGCTGAACGCGGCGATCCAGAGCGCGGTTGCGATCGCGGCGGGAACCAGCTTGCGATGTCGCCACCAGGGGGCGCGATCGACGCGCGCGCGCGTGCCGTTCTCGCGCAGCGTCGCCGTGTAGCCGGCGCGATCAACCGCCGCGCCAATGCTGCGAATCACATCGTCGTGGACAGCCCGACCATCGTGACGGATGACGGTGAGCGTGCCCGCGGCGAAGCTGACCGTCGCCTCGCCGACGTCCGGGAGGCGCCCGACAACGCGCTCGACACTGCGCGCGCAGTCGCCACAATCCATGCCGGCGACGTCGAAGACGAGCGGGTCACTGACGACGGCGCTGCGGTCGCTCATGCGGTCGCCTCCTCTCCCGCCTCGTCCGGCTCGGCGCTGTGGGCGCTGGCGACGGCAAGCAGCTGGAGCACGTGGTCGTCATCGAGCGCGTAATAGACCACCTTGCCCTCCCGGCGGCGGCGCACCAGGCGGTGATCGCGCAACACGCGGAGCTGATGGGAGACCGTGCTGCGGTTGACGCCGGTCGCGGCGGCGAGATCGCAGACACAAAGCTCGCCGGACGCCAGCGCGGTGAGCACACGGATTCGAGTCGGATCGCCGAGGATCGCGAAAATCGCGGCGACGCCGTCCGGAGGCGGCGCATTACCGAGCGCGCGCCGGGCCGCCATCACTGCGGCGGGGTGGATGGCGTCGGTCTCGCAGTCGCGCTCGTCGGTCTGGGTGGTGGTGGCCTGGATCATCAGTTGGGACTCCATCTCGCATGTGCACACACATACACATGACGCACTGAGGACCAGTGTATCAGCGCACATGTGTATGAGCAACCACATGAAAATCTATTGGCGCAAGCACGCCACTCGTGGACCCGGGCCGAGGTGCGCCCCGGGTCTACGGATCACGGTGTCACTCGCCTGGAGGCGTCCGAGCCGTCACTCCTCCGGGAAGCCGAGCAGCCGCATGAGCTTGAGGGCGTTGGAGGTCGTTGCCAGGCCGGGACGCAGCCGATAGTCGAAAGTCATCGCGGGGGCGCCGCCGTCCTCGCTGAACTGCTCGCTGAAGTGGACCGGCGCCGCGTTGCCCTCCAGCCCACTCCCCTCGATCAGCGTCAGGTCGTGCGACGAAACCGCGCCGATCGCGTTCGTCGTCGTCAGGTGACGCAACACCCGCCGCGAGGCGATCTGCCGCTCCGCGGTGTTCGTCCCCTGGAGAATCTCGTCGAGCAGGTAAAGCACCGGGCGGTCGGCCGCCGCATCCGCCGCGTCGATCACCTGTTTGAGCCGCTGCAGCTCGGCGAGGAAGAACGAAACGCCATGCGCCAGCGAATCCTCGACCCGCATCGTGGTCACGATCGCGACCGGCGGCATCGCCATCTCCGCCGCCGCGACCGGCGCGCCGGCCTGCGCCAGCACCGCGTTGGCGCCGATCGCCCGCAGCAGCGTGCTCTTGCCCGACATGTTGCTGCCGGTCACGAACAGGAACGTGCCAGCCGGGCCGACCGCGACGTCGTTGCCGACGGCAATATCGTCCGGCAGGAGCGGGTGCCGCAGGTTTCCGGCATCGATGCGATCCCGCTCGACCGCGATGGTCGGAAACACCCACTCGGGATGGTCCCAGGCCAGCACCCCGAGCGCCGCAAGCGCCTCCCACTCGCCGAGGGTGTCGAACCACGCGCGCAGGTCGCGGCCATGCGCCGCCTTCCAGCGGTCGAATGCGCCGGCCACGTGCAGGTCCCACGCGAACGCCATTTGCAGCGGGATGT
>JAEVYR010000177.1 GCA_023392645.1 Chloroflexota bacterium
TCAAGCGCATCCAGTTCACGCCCGACTTGCTGCCGTCCGATGTCACCGGTGTCGACAATTTCGACCAGCGGGAGGGCACCTTCACGTTCCGGCCGGGGCCAGTCCACGCCAACCTCGTCCTTGCCGACGAGATCAACCGCGCCACGCCGAAGACGCAGTCGGCGCTGCTCGAGGCGATGGAAGAGCGACAGGTGACGGTCGACCGCGAAACCTACGCGCTGCCCGAGCCGTTCACCGTGCTGGCGACCGAGAACCCGATCGAGTTCGAGGGGACTTTTCCACTGCCGGAGGCGCAGCTCGACCGGTTCATCCTGCAGCTCTCGCTCGGCTATCCGGGGCGCGAGAATGAAATCGCCCTGCTGGAGCGCCAGCACCACGACCAGCCGCTGACGCGGATCGGCGCGGTTGCCTCGCCCGAGGATATGGTGCGCTGCGTCGTGGCCGCGCGGGAGACCTACGTCGCCCCGGAGCTGCGGACCTACATCGTCTCGCTGGTCGAGGCGACCCGCGCTCACGACGACGCCTTTCTCGGCGCGAGCCCGCGCGGCTCGCTGGCGCTGTACAACCTCAGCCGTGGCATGGCGTACCTGCGTGGACGCGATTACGTCACGCCGGATGACATCAAGTTCCTCGCGCAACCCGCCC
The DNA here is from genome assembly GCA_023392645.1 of Chloroflexota bacterium. Taxonomy (GTDB): domain Bacteria; phylum Chloroflexota; class Chloroflexia; order Thermomicrobiales; family UBA6265; genus JACCVC01. The sequence continues at coordinate 646 of JAEVYR010000177.1, forward strand.
TCGGCCATCGCATCGTGATGCACCCGTCGGCGCGCATGGCCGGCCGCGACGGCAAGGATGTCGTCGCGGAGGCGCTCCGGAAGGTGTCCGTGCCCGGTGGCGCGAGAGATGAGCCTCGCCGCTCCAGGCTCGCCGCGATGCGGGACGGCGGTCGATGAACGGCGTCAAGCTCGGCTTGCTGTTGCTGGCGCTGCTGATCGCCGCGACGATAGCCGACTGGGATGGCGTCACGTGGGTGTTCTACAGCGGGCTGGTGCTGCTGGTGATCGCGTTTTTCTGGGCGCGGGCATCGCTGATCGGTGTCGGCCTGACGCGTACCCTCGACGCCGACCGCGTCTTCGCGGGCGACGACATTCGCGAGCGGTTTCACATCCGCAACCGCTCGATCATCCCGAAAACGTGGATCGCCGTTCAGGATCGCTCGTCACTTCCCGGTCATGCGGTCGGCCGTTCGGTCAGCGTCGGTGGTCGATCCGAGGGAACCTGGCTCGTGCGGACCCGGGCGCAGCGTCGCGGACGATATCGCCTCGGGCCACTCGAGCTGCGGTCGGGTGATCCGTTCGGCCTGTTCAGCGAGCATCGCAAGCTCGAACTGATCCACGAGCTGATCGTCTACCCGGCGTTGGTGCAGCTGCCGCCGCGCGAGCGCTCCGGCGGCGAGTTGAGCGGGTCGAGCCGGATCGCGCCGGGGCGTACCGCCGGTTCTCCGGTGATTCGCAGTTTGCGCCAGTACGCTGTCGGTGATCCGATGAATCAAATCGCGTGGCGTGCGTCCGCGCGGCATGGCTCGCTGCTGGTCAAGGAGCTGGAGCCCGACCCCGTTTCGGACGAGTGGGTGCTGCTCGATCTGGCCGACACGCTCGACGCGTCGAGCCGGCGCGCGACCGAATATGCCGTGTCGCTGGCGGCGTCGTACGCAATGGATTGGCTCGATGCCGGCCGTGAAGTCGGACTCATGGTCAACCGGGCGATCCCGGCGGTGGTGAGCGCCGACGCCGGCGATCGGCAGCGGCTGCGCATCCTGGAAACCCTCGCCGTGGTCGAGCCGTATGGTCAGGCGAGCCCCGGGGACCTCATCGCCCGGTTCGCGGGACGCTTCTCCCGCTCCATGGGTCTCGTGGTGGTGTCGACCGGCACCGGCGAGACCTTCCTGAAGCCGCTGGAGCACCTCACCGGGCGGGGCGTGCCCCTGATGGTCGTCACGGTTGCGAAGACACGAGACGATTTCGGCGAGGGATGGCTCGATATCGAGCGGCTCGGTGTCCCCGTCACCCGGTTGACGCCTGACGGCGCGCGACACGCCGGGCAACCGGCCCTTCGCTCGGCCTCGGAGTTCCGGATCCCAACGATGCGACGATTGCGCGCTCTTCCCAGCATCCAGAACGGCCTGTTGCTCGTCATGCTCGCGATCGCGGGGATGTCGGCGCAGTCGTTTGCCCCGGAGGGCGTCGAGACCCGACTGCTCGCGCTGGCCGTGACCGCCGGGCTGGTCGGTCTGATCCTCGGGTTGCTGCGGACGGCGGATTCGCTGTCGCACCTGATGGCGATTGGGTTCGGGTTCGGAGCCGCGCTGGTGCTGGCGGCGGTCCGGATGGCGGAGGACGCTCCGGGCGCGTCGTTGCGGGATCGCGTTGCCTCCGTGGCCGCCGAGCTGCGCGACTGGTACGTCGGCGCGGGTGCCAACGAGGACACGAACCGGATGCTGGTGGTGATCCTGCTGCAGATGATCATCTGGCTGGTGAGCTATCTCGCTGGCTGGACGCTCGCGCGCCAGGGATGGGTGTCGGTCGGCATCTTCCTGCCGGGGATTCTCGTGTTCGCGGCTCGTGTCGCCAGCGGCGACGCGCCGGGTCGCGCGCTGGAGCTCTATATCGTGCTGGCGATGATCCTGCTGGCCCGCATGACCTACGTCCGCCGCGCGGGACGAACGAATACCGATGCGCGTGGCTGGGCATCGCTGCTGACGGCCACGGTGGTCGCCATCCTCGTGGTATCGCTCGGCGCGTCGGCGCCCGCCGATCTGTCCAGCCGGACACTGGAGCCGCTCGCGCAGCAGGCCGCTGACACGTATCTCGCGGCGCAGGATCGAACGACCGATTGGCTTTCGGATCACACCGGGTTGATGGGGGATGGGAAGCCCGACATCGACGACTATCCGCGATACACCGCCTTCGATGACGCCTTCAGCGTTGGCGGCGACCTCAACCTGTCCGAGCAGCCGGAGGTGCTGGTGCGTGTGGCTGGCCCTGCGCCGTATCTCTCGGCGCAGAGCTACGACGCCTATACCGGACGCGGATGGGAATCGACGGTTGCTGACACGTTCGACGAGAACGGCCCTGACGGCGTCCGGTACGCGCCGGAGCTCACGTTTCGACCCGAGCAGCGCGTGCCCTATTCCGACGGGGTGACGGAAGGGCGCGCCGAGATGACGATGCAGGTGACGCCGCTCGGGCCACCGGCCGACATCGTCTTCGCCGACGGCGAGTACCTGACCTCGAACGAGCGCGCCTCGGTGCGGATGTCCTGGCGGCAGATGCAGGCGGAACGATTCCCGCTTCGCGAAATGAACCTGGCTGACATCCCGCCGGACCTGACGGGCATTGCGAGCCTGCTGATGGGCGCGCCCGATCTCTCGGTCGAGGGGGACGCCGGGTTGCTCTATCCGTCGGGGGCCGCGGACCGGGATCGCCTGCAGGACGCGCGCCAGCGGCTCTCCGACCGCTTCATCGACGTGAGCTGGTCGGTTGCGTCTGACGGGCGGGTCGAGACGATGGTGGTGACCGGGCAGGTGCCGATCTATGACGACAACGTCTCGGTCAAGCGGGCGACCGATCGGCGGATCAATCAGCCGTACGACGTAACGTCGCTGGCCAGCGTTGCCACCGAAGACGATCTGCGGAACGCGCCGATCGCCTATCCGGAGTGGGTGGAAAACCGCTACCTGCCGCTGCCGGAGTCGGTCACCGACCGCACGGCGACATTGACGCGATCAGTCACGGCGGGAGCCACGAACCCGTTCGACCAGGCCAAGGCGATCGAAGCGTATCTCCGGACGAATATCACCTATGACCTCTCGGTGGGCGTGCCCTCGGAGGGCATCGATATCGTCGACTATGTCCTGTTCGAGAACCAGCGCGGATTTTGCGAGCATTACGCCTCGGCAATGACGGTGATGCTGCGCATACTCGGCATACCGGCGAAGACCGTCGTGGGCTTTTTCCCGGGCGATTGGGACGATGCGAGCCAGGGG
>JAEVYR010000213.1 GCA_023392645.1 Chloroflexota bacterium
CGCCGAGCCATCGCGGCCGCGCTCCACCCCGGCCGCCACCGAGCCGGCGCGCTGAGGTGTCTTTGGGGAGGCGCACGTCATCAGCGCTTCCCCGCCGGTGACGCGCGAGCGAGCGTTCCGCGAGACATCCCGCTTCGATTGACGATCGGACAATGCCCTTGCGGCGGGCCGCAAGCACCCGACGATCGATGGTGGCATTCATCGAATGCGGCTCGTTCACCGGTTTCCTGCTCGAGGCGGCGTATTCCGTTGCCGGCTGAGTGGCGCTGAAACACGCCCCGGCATCCGGCGACACCCCCGCTTCCCTTCCCCGAGGAATGCCACGCGCTTGTGACGGCCGGTCACCTCCTCGGGACCTTGCTCATCACCACTGCCGGCGCGACAGCGGCTATCGGCATAGCCGAGCCGCACGCTGCGGTCACTTCCCGCCGAGGCCACCTCACTGAGCATTTCCTTCGCAACCTCCGATCCGTGACGTGTCCGCCTGCCCGCTCGAGCCGGAGCACGGGGCGGCGCGTCATGCCCTGCGCAGCCGAAACGGGGAGACCCGCGTGTTCGGGTCACGCGCCGAGCGGCACCCGTTCCTGGCCGGTGACCCTGTCGAAGCGCACCAGCGCGCGCGCTTCCCGTTGCGCGCTGCTGCCGTAGCCGCGGTTCACGAGCCCCATGGCAGGACCGCTCGATTCGCCATTTTGGCCTTCCCTACGGCCCTGGACCAGACGCGGACCCGTCACTGGTCAGGGTCCGTCGCCGCCCGCAAATGCCGCCTCCGATTTCGGATACCTCCATGAGACCGGGTGCTGGCGAAGCGGTCCAGGGGCCGGCGCGCGGTATCCACTGACCTGTGGGAGACGGCGCGGTCGGTGCGTCGTCCTCCGAAGGACTTCACTATATAGCTGTATTCACGTCGCTAATGAACTAACAGGACGCCGAATCGCATACTGCTTTATGACGTGAATAGATAAAGTTGACTGACCTGTGGTATCTTGGCGAGTGTTGGGGCACAGCGAACATGCCAGGGCGTCACAGTACGCCTCCCCCCGTTAGCGACGCGGCGAGCGAACGTTTCTGGACCTTCCATCCAGGAGCGAAGCAATGGCCAGGTTTGGGCTACGCGTTGGTCGCGGTGGTGACGGCACAATCAGCAGATTGGGGCAGGCGTAATGAGTCCAACCATCCGAACGCCTGGCGGCGCAGAGGACGGGGCAACCCGGCGAACCGCGTCACCGCCGAATCACCGGCTCCGGCCCGCGTTGATCGTGGGCGCGGGCAGCGGTGGTCAGTTGATCGCGGCCGAGCTCAGGAACAACCACCAGTGGGGGTTGTGGCCCGCTGGCTTCGTGGATGATGACCCGCGGCTGCTTGGGACCGACGTGCTCGGTCTGCCCGTGCTCGGCGACATCGCGACCATTCCCGCGATGGTCGAGCGCGAAGGCATCGGCGTGGTCGTGCTCGCCATGCCGTCGGTGGCGGCGGTGCGTCTGGAGGAGATCGCCGCGCTCGCCACCCACACCGCCGCCGATGTCATGACGATGCCCGCGATCGGCTCGATCCTGAGCGGTGCCCAGCGTGCCCAGACCCTGCGACACAATCGCCTGACCGACGTGCTGGGGCGGCCGAGAGTCGAGCTCTCCAGCATCGTGGGCGAGGCGTTCCTGCGTGGCAAGCGCGTCATGGTGACGGGCGCGGCCGGATCGATCGGCGGCGAGCTGGCGACCCAGGTCGCGGCATTGGGGCCAAGCGCGCTGGTGCTGGTGGACACGAACGAGAGCGGGGTGTTCGATCTGCATCTCGAGCTCCAGGCGCGGTACCCCTTGCTGACGTTGTTGCCGGTCATCGCATCCGTGGCGGACAGGCAGGCGATCGAGCAGGCGATGGATCGCTCCCAGCCGGACGTCGTGTTCCATGCCGCCGCATACAAGCACGTCCCCCTGATGGAGCAATACCCGGGCGAGGCAATCCGCACGAATGTGCTGGGCTCGATCAATATCGCCCGCGTGGCGGCTGGCGCTGGCGTGGAGCGCTTCGTGATGGTGTCGACGGACAAGGCGGTACGTCCCACCAGCGTGATGGGGGCAAGCAAGCGATTGGCCGAAGTCGCGGTGGCGGACGTCGGGCGCTCCACCGGCATGTCGACGTGCAGCGTGCGATTCGGCAACGTGCTGGGCAGCCGGGGCAGCGTGATCCCGACATTCGAGCGACAGATTCGCATGGGCGGTCCGGTGACGGTGACGGATCGCCACATGCGCCGATACTTCATGACCGTGGAGGAGGCCGCCAGCCTGATCATCCATGCCGGCGCGGGGGGCGATCGCGACGCGATCTACCTGCTGGATATGGGTGACGATGTGTCGATCCTGAAACTCGCGGAACGGGTGATCGAGCTTCACGGGCTGCGGCCGTACATCGATATTCCCATCGTCTTCACGGGTGTCCGGCCCGGCGAGAAGCTGCGAGAAGAGCTCTCGAACGATTTCGAGCGCGCGTGCCGGAGCCAGCACCCGAAGATCCGCCGACTCGCGACGCGGACCGGTGGCGTGCCGCCGGACCAGCTCGCCGAGCGAATCGCGCGATTGGAGGCGCTGGCGCGCCTGGGCGATGCGTCGCGGGTACGAACCGAGCTGATGGATCTGGTGGGACTGGCGGACAGGAGCGAACAGGCATATGAGGCAGGAGCGTCAAGGGGTGATTGGCAACGCGGTACCGCTTTCCAGGCCGGCCATCTCCAGGGATGACATCGACGCCGTCGTTGGCGTGCTGAACACGCCGACGCTCAGCCTCGGCCCAAACCTGACCGCTTTCGAGCACGAGCTCGCCGCGTATGCCGGCACCCGGCACGGCGTCGGGGTCAACAGCGGCACGAGCGGCCTGCATGTCGCGCTGGCGGCGGCCGGGGTCGGGGCGGGTGACGAGGTGATCACCTCGCCGTTCAGCTTCGTCGCCTCGGCCAACTGCGCGATCTACCTGGGCGCCCGGCCGGTGTTCGCCGACATCGACGAGGCCACCCTCGGGCTCGACCCCGCGACGGTCGAGGCGGCGATCACCGAGCGGACCCGCGCGATCGTACCGGTCGACGTATTCGGCCAGCCCTGCCGGATCGACGACATCGTCGACATCGCCCGGCGGCACGGATTGGCGGTGGTGCGTGACGCCTGCGAGGCGATCGGCGCCGAGCGTGCCGGCGTCCGCGTCGGTGTCTCGACCCAGGGCGACGCGACCGTGTTCGCGTTTTACCCGAACAAGCAGATGACCACCGGCGAGGGCGGGATGGTGGTCACCGACGATGCCGAGATGGCCGCCGCGATGCGCAGCATGGCGAACCAGGGTCGTGACGATGCCGGCACGTGGATGAACCACGTCCGCCTCGGCTACAACTACCGGCTCGACGAGATGAGCGCGGCGCTCGGCCG
>JAEVYR010000221.1 GCA_023392645.1 Chloroflexota bacterium
GTTCGTCCCGGCGTCCTCACCATCCGTTGATGACTGCACATCGTACGGGAGGGACACCATGCAACCCGGTTCCAATGGCAGCGTGATCGATCGCATCGTCGCCTGGCTGCGCGGGCTCTTCAGCGCCGGCAAGGGCGCAACCGATTTGGCCACCCGCAGCGCCCGCCACACGGCACACGAGGCGACCGATACCGTGCGTGACGGCGCCGCCGAGCGAAAGGTGCGCGATATCGCCGACCGACGCCGCCCCAGCTCCACGAGCGCGGGCGACCGCGACCAGCACGATCTCCCCGACCTCGCGGATGAGCCGTCGGGCGGTGGGCGATCCACCTTCGACGCGACCACGTCGGCCAGGGGCGCCGCGTCCACCTACAGCACCGACGCCGCATTCGCGCGCGAGACGAGCGATGACGCCGTCGACCTTCGCAGCGATTTCGACGATGCCGCCGGGGACGAGATGACCGGCGACGAGACCTACCCGCCTCTCGGCGGCGATCTCGCCTCGGCCACCCACGTTCACGATGCCGTGGGGGGCGAGGATGAGCTCGCCGACGACACCACTGACGGCACGATAGACACCACGCGCGACGCCGACCTGCGGCCCGGCGGCACCGAGGGCCTGCAGGGTCGCGATGTCTCCCTGCAGGACCAGCTCATCGTCGATGAGGGCGCCAGCAGCGACGAGTTCGACGGCGACGAGATCACCCCGGGCGACGCCGACAACCCCTACGTCACGACCGAGGATGTCGAATCGGCGGCCGAGGGCTATGGCGATACGGACAACACCGACCTCGCCAACACCAGCCCCGAAGGCACCTCGTCCCTGACCGGTTCGACCTACACCGAAACCGATGTCGTCGTGCCGCCGGCCGGCGCGGGCGATGCGAACCAGTCATCGACGCACGACCGGGCCGCCTCGTCGCCTCCGGAGGCCGCTGGCCGCTTCCAGGTTGTCGAGCGCTACAACTATGGCGATGGCGACCTCGGCGTCGGCGCCGGCACGACGCCGGACCGCGCCTGGGACCACGATGCCGGCCCGGACGTCACCACCGCCGACATCGACACCGGCATCGACGCCGACATCAACGCCGCCCGTCGGGATGCCACGTCCGCCGATTCCGGCGACGCCGATGCCGACGCGACCAGCGATGTCGACGCGTCGGTGTCGCCCGCAGCCACCCGAAGCGAGATCGAATCGCAGTCGCGCGGGGATGCCGTCAACCGCAGCGACGAGGCCACCCAAGCACCCGGGTTCGGCGACCCCGAGACCTTCGCCAACGCCGCCACCGGCACCACCGAGCCGTCGCGCTCGGCCACTGGCGACGATCTCGATGACGAGCAGGACGCGCTCGGCACCACGCTCGACTACACCGAGGAGTCGGACGCCTTCAGCGAAGAAGCGGCTGATCTTTCCGGGGAGGACGAGCTGACCGTGAGCGACGCGAACGTCGACTTCAGCGCCGAGCGCGTCGCCACCTTCCAGTCGGGCACCATCGCCCAACAGGGCGGGCTCGCCAGCGACGATGTCACCGTCGACGAGGAGGTCACCACCGCAGCCTACGCCGACCTGCCCGACGAGCCCGAGCCCGCCACCGCCGACGATGCCGGGGAAGACGATCTCGCGGGCAGCGACTACCCGTCGGACCGCATTGTCGACACGCTCGACGGCGACGACTTCACCGATGCGGAAACGCCGGACGTGCCCGACCTGGACAGCTCCGCCGGCGATCTCGACGTCGTCTCCACCGACCCGGCCGCGCAGGTCGACTACGTGTCCGAGCCGGTCGAGCGCACCGTTGGCGATGCCGGCGACCGGCTCGATCAGGATTTGCTCGCGAACACCGACCAGACCGTCGGGGAGGACATCTCCGAGCTCGAAGCCTCGGCGTCGCTCGACGTCGATGAAGCGGGCGCGCACTCGCTGACCGGGGCCGGCACCACCGGCGCGGCCGACACGATCTCCGGCGCCACCGTCGGGGAGAGCGCGCCCGCCGGGTCCGTGCCCGGCGACGGCGGCACCGAGGCGCCGGAGGGGTACCCGGTCAAGGGCAACGCGAACTCGATGGTGTACCACCTGCCCGACTTCCCATCCTATGCCGGGACGAAGGCCGAGCACTATTTCGCCACCGAGGAAGACGCCATCGCCGCCGGCTACCGCGCGCCAGGCAACGTCCGGCGCACCGGTGACGCGACATCACGCCCCACGTCTGGTGAGAGCGCCAGCGAGACACCCACCGGCGTCGTCACCACATCCGACGCAAGCGATGTTTCCGGCGACCGATCGACCTACCCGCCCGCCAGCGCGGCGAGCGAAGCGACCGGTACGGTCTCGTCCGAAACCGGGGCATCGGCACGTGGCGATGACGAATCGGCCGCCGACATTCCCGCCGGTGCGGTCAGGGGCGATGGCGGCACCGAGCCGCCCGCGGGATATCCGGTCAAGGGCAACGCCAGCTCGATGATCTACCATCTGCCGAGCTTCCCATCCTACAAGTCCACCAAGGCCGAGTTCTACTTCGCCTCTGAGGAAGACGCCATCAACGCTGGCTATCGCGCACCCGGCAAGCGCAACCGGGGCAGGAAACACTGAACTGTTCGTGCCGGCAATTGCTGGCCCGCAGGGTCGCCCCGGTGGCGGCCCGGACAAGGAGCGGCTCCACATGCGAAACGACAAGAGCAACCCGGTGGGCGACTCCACGGACGTCGAAGCGGCCGCCGCGCCCAACATGAACGTCGATCCGCTCGCCGGCGCGCTCGACCAGCAGGCGCAGGACGACACCATCGCGCATGCAGAGACCGAGGATACCGGTGTGCCCGCGAAGGACGACGCCACCCCGCCGGGCGGCCCGGGATCGCGCGACACGTCGGCGCCGGCTGGCGCGGAGATCGGCGCGGCCACCACGCCGATGGGCGCCGTCGCGGGCAAGGGCTCGCCCACCTGCCCGCCGGACTATCCCGTCAAGGCCGACCAGGACTCGATGCGATTCCACGTACCGGGGCGTCGCACCTACGACCAGGTGATCCCGTCCTGGTGCTTCGAAAACGAAGCCGCGGCACTCAACGCCGGCTTTTCCGTATCGGAAGACGACGAGTGACGAGCGCGGCCCTTATCGCCCGACGATGCGGGCCGCCATGGCACGCAACCTGCTTTGTGGTCACCCAGAGATACATCGATCGGGTGATCTCAGCCACAGGGATGCTCTCGCCTCCGAGCCGGGGCGTTGCAGCAAGGAGAAGCGCCATGTCTCGATTTGGAACGATTCGTAACCTGGCCGCCGGTGCGATGCTGGCGGGCACGCTCGCGCTCGGCGGCGCGGGCCTGTCGCTCGCGCAGGAGACGACCACCACGGTCGAATCCCATCCGGAACACATTCACGCCGGCACGTGCGCCGAGCTTGACCCGAATCCGGCCGCGCCGCTTCAGAATCTGTATCCGATCGGCGTCGATCCCGACGATGTCGAGGGCTCGATGCAGGATCTCGAG
>JAEVYR010000260.1 GCA_023392645.1 Chloroflexota bacterium
GTTGCGTGTCGTCTTGGTGAACCGGCAGATGGCCAGCCCCTACGCGTTCTGGCTGTCCTCGCCGTTGCGGCTGACAGGGCGGCCGTCGCCAGGCGTCGCCAGGCCCTCGACCTCCCGCCGCAAATCCTCGAGATCGGCAAACTCGCGATACACCGACGCAAACCGGATGTAGGCAACCTGGTCGGTCGCCTTCAACTCCCGCAGCGCCGCCTCGCCGATTTCCGCCGACGAGATCTCCTTCGTCCCCTTCTTCATCACTTCCGATTCGACCGTCGCGACGATGCTGTCCAGCGTGTCTTCGCTGATCGGCCGCTTGGTGAGCGCCACGCGAATCTTCTGCCGCAGCTTGTCCTGGCTGAATGGCTCGCGCCGGCCATCCTTCTTCACCACCGTCAGCGTCACCGACTCCACGCGCTCGTACGTGGTGAAGCGCCGGTGGCACGCGACGCACTCGCGTCGGCGACGGATGGAATCGCCGCCACTAAGCTCGCGGCTGTCAATGACGCGGGAATCCCGGGCCCGGCAGAAGGGACATCGCATGGCGGACTTCCTGCTCTTTCCGCCCGGCTGCCGGCAGGTGGATGCCTACCGGTCGCGCAGGAACTTGATGATCGACGATTCGCTCTCCCAGTCATCCTCGGGTGTCACCGGCGGCCCGCTGGAGCTCTGCCGGCCCCCACCGCCGCGCGGCGCACCACGATCCGGCGCGGGGCCACGATCGCGATCACGGTCTCCACCGCCGAACCCGTACTGGTCGACAGCAAACCCGCCCTCGTCGAATCCAGTCGCGATCAGGGTGATCATCACCGCGTCACCCAGCGACTCGTCGATCGATGTTCCGTAGATGATCTCGGCGTCGTCGTCGGCCGCAGCGCGGATGACCTCAGCCGCCTCGCTCGTCTCGAAGAGCGTCAGGCCCTCGCCGCCGGAGATGTTGTAGAGCACTCCCTTGGCGCCCTGGATGTTCATTTCGAGCAACGGGCTCTCGATCGCCTCGCGCGCCGCGTTGATGCAGCGATCGGGACCCTCGCCATAGCCGATCGCCATCAACGCCGAGCCGGCGTTCTGCATGATCGTCTTGACGTCGGCGAAGTCGAGGTTGATCACGCCCGGCTTGGTGATCAAGTCGGAAATGCCGGCGATACCCTGACGCAGCACGTCGTCGGCGATCTGGAAGGCCTCGTTGATCGTCGTCTTGGGATCGACCATGTGCAGGAGGCGCTCGTTCGGGAAGGTGATGAGCGCGTCGACCGTCTCCCGCAGCAGCTCGATGCCCTCCTCTGCCGCGCGGCGGCGACGGCCGCCCTCGAAGCCGAAGGGCTTGGTCACGACCGCGACCGTGAGCGCGCCGGCCTCCTTGGCGAGGCGGGCGATGGTGGGCGAGGCGCCGGTACCGGTGCCGCCCCCCATGCCGGCCGCGATGAAGATCATGTCGCTGCCCTGCATGACATCAGCGAGGGCCTCGACGCTCTCCTCCGCGGCGCGCTCGCCGATCTCCGGTCGGCCGCCGGCGCCAAGCCCCTTGGTGAGCTTGTCGCCGATCCGCACCACCGTGCCGGCGCGACTGGTCATCAGCGCCTGGGCATCGGTGTTGACGGCAACGAATTCAATCCCCTCGACGCCGGAGCTGACCATCCGGTTGATGGCATTGCCGCCTGCCCCGCCGACGCCAATCACCTTGATCCGGGCGAAGGTGTCCACGAAATCGTCGGACGAGCTCCAGCGAGACCGCGGCGCCGTGGCCTCATCGTCCAGCGGCATCCGCTCCTCGCGCGCCGGCTGGCGCGCCTGGCGCTCATCGCCCTGGGCGCCGTGCACCCGTCCCTGTTGCCCTCGTGCAGAACCCTGTCCGCGGGATTGCATCGTCCCTTCACCATCCATACGGGATACCGCTCACGCTTCCGCGCCGCGCTGTCCCATGCTCATGCGAAAAGAGCCGCAGACCGGACCGGTCACGCGGCGCTGCTCCGACGCCCCCCTCCCCCATGGCGGCACGAGCGTGATCGACCTTGGCAGGGGTGTACGCACATCATGGATGAGTATAGCACGCAGCCTTGAAACGCCTTGACAAAGCAGCGTTTCGGCAGCTCCAGCAAGGCATCATGCCACACGCTAGCGCTTCCGCTCGCCGTGGCGCTCGAGCGCCAACCCAACCAGGCGGTCGATCAGCTCCGGCAGCGGCACGCCGCTCGCCTCCCAGAGCATCGGATACATGCTGATCGAGGTGAAGCCCGGCAGCGTGTTGATCTCGTTCACGTAAATATGATCGGTGCCGCGCTCGACGAAGAAATCAACGCGCGCCATCCCCGCCAGGTCGAGCGCGCGGAACGCGTCGATCGCCATCTCCTGCAGGAACCCAAGCATGCTCGCGTCGAGCTTCGCGGGGATCACCAGGTCGGTGGTGTCGTCGATATACTTGGCGTTGTAATCGTAAAACCCGCCGAGCGGCACCACCTCGCCCGCGACCGAGGCGATCGGATCGTCGTTGCCGAGCACCGACATCTCGATCTCGCGAGCGTCGACGCCTTTTTCGATCACCACCCGGCGATCGTAATACGCCGCCTCGTTGAGCGCCGAGACAAGATCGCCCCGCTCGGTCACCTTCGAGATGCCGACGCTGGAGCCCAGGTTGGCCGGCTTGATGAAGCACGGAAAGCCGATCGTCTCGGCGATCCGGTCCGCAACCAGCTCGGCGTGATCCTGGATGTCGCCGCGGTTGACCAGTTGCCACGGCACCTGCGGGATGCCCGCCTGCTCCAGCACCTGCTTGGCCATCGCCTTGTCCATGGCCACCGCCGACCCGAGCACGCCCGAGCCGACGTACGGCACACCGGCGACCTCGAACAATCCCTGAATCGAGCCATCCTCGCCGAACGGCCCGTGCAGCACCGGAAACACAACGTCGATCGGCTGCCGGGCGCTCTCGGTCAGCGCCAGGGCACCGGTAACCGGCGCGAGGGTCTCGATATCGCCGATCGCATCGCCCCCGTCGCCATCGGCGAGCGACAGCTCATCCGAGCTCTGTCGCAGCGCGGCGAGCGGATCACCCGACACCACCCACTGTCCCTCCCGGGTGATGCCGATCGGCACGACCTCGTACCGATCGCTGTCGGCGGCGTCGATGACGGTCTCCGCCGAGCGGATCGAGACGTCGTGCTCGTCCGACTGGCCGCCAAACACCACGGCGAGACGGATACGTCGGCTTTGCTGCACGTCACTCATCAATATCTTCTTCCTGTCCTGCCCGGTCAAGATCGGGCCACTCGCCCACCCGCTCGATTTCGGTGCGCAGCGCGATGCCGTCGCGCGCTCGAACGATCTCGCGGGCCTGCTGGATCAATGCCCACGCATCGGCGGCGGTGGCATTGCCCGAGTTGACGATCCAGTTCGCATGCTTGTCCGAAAATCGCGCGTCGCCAACGGCCATGCCCTTGACACCGGCCTGCTCGAGCAGCCGGCCCGCGAAATCGCCGTCGGGATTGACGAAGATCGACCCGGAACACGCACCGGTCGGCTGGGTTTCCTTGCGGAACCGCGCGTGCTCATCGGCGAGCGCCACCAGCTGGTCTGGCTCTCCCTTCGGCAGACGGAAGATAGCACGCGAGACGATCCATGGGCGAGGCCGCGGCGCGCCCTTGATTCGGGTCATCCGGAAGGCAGGCTCCAGCCATGAGCGGTCCAGCTCGCGCCGGATCCCGTCTTCCAGCACCTCGATTCCCTCCAGGTGGTCCTTCATCTCGGTGCCGTGCGCGCCGGCGTTGTTCACCACCGCCCCGCCGATCTGCCCCGGCAGCCCGACCGCCCAGTCCATGCCCGCCCAGCCGCGCTCGGCGGCGGTCCGCCCGACCCAGCTGATCGGCGCCTGCGCCGCCACACGCAGAAGCACCTCGTCGCCCTCGTCCTCGACTTCCATCAGGTCGCCCGCCTTCTGCCCCGGCGTGCGCACCACGATCACGAGCCCGCGGATGCCCTCGTCGCTGACGAGCAGGTTGCTGCCGCCACCGATCACCGTCACCGGAAGCCCCTCGGTCTCGGCCCACGCAGCCGCCGTCTCGATCAGCTCCGGCGTGGACGCGCGTACGAGGTAATCGGCCGGTCCGCCGATGCGCATGGTGGTGTGCATCGACATCGGCGCGTCGCGTTGGATGGTCGCCTCGGTGCCGGGCAGCGGGATCGTCTCGATCGCCCGCCTCCCGGCTCGCCCCGGCGTCGCTCCAGGCGCCGCGAGCGTCGCCTCCCGTTTGCGCAATGCGTCGAGGAGCCGGTCACCGATGACGGTGACGTCACCGGCACCGACGGTAAGCACGATATCGCCCGGTTCGACGTGATCGGCCAGCCACGTGACCGCGTCGTCCGGCGTCGCCAGCACCGGCACGTCGCCGCCCATCCGGTCGGCGAGCGTGTGCGAGTCGACGCCCCACGCGTTCTCCTCGCCGGCGGGGTAAACATCGAGCAACACCGGCACGTCCGCCTCGCGCAGTGCCACGGCGAACTGGTCCAGCAGCAGCGCCGTGCGACTGTAGGTGTGCGGCTGGAACACCACGACCCGCCTGCGGCCGGGATACCGATCCGCCGTGCCCAAAAGCGTGGCGCGGATCTCATCCGGATGATGGGCATAGTCGTCGACCACGTCGACATCGCCGGCCGCGCCCTTGTGCTCGAACCGCCGGCCAACACCGCTGAACGCCTCGACACCCCGAATGCCTTCGTCCACGGAGAATCCGAGCGTCGTCAGCGCGACGATCGCTGCGGTCGCGTTGGCGACGTTGTGCGCGCCCGGTACCTGCAGCGC
>JAEVYR010000266.1 GCA_023392645.1 Chloroflexota bacterium
CCTGAATCGTCACGATCTCGCCGGGATGAGTGTCGGGGATTTCCACGCGGCCATCGGGATCGACGACCAATTGAAATGTCTGCATCGTGCATCACCTCGCGCAAGGGTTCGGGCGCATATTCTAGCAGTCCGCGGTGGGTGCCCGGTGTCGAGGGGCAGCTGTTCTGGCGGCATCGTGACCGGGTATGGTTTGAGGAGCGGTGGTGCCCACGGCGGCGCGTGCGACATATCCCATGAAGGCCCGGCAGGATCACGAGGCGCGAACCGAACCGTGCCTTCACACCGGAATGCTTCGATGACCGGATGATCCTCGGGTCGTCGCTGGCGTTCATCGACGGGACCGTCGTCAACGTGGCGCTGCCGTTCCTGCAGGAGGACCTGGATGCCTCCGCCACCGGCGTGCAGTGGGTGGTGCAGGCCTACTCGCTGCTCCTGGCGGCGCTGATTCTGGTCGGCGGGTCGCTCGGCGACCGGTTGGGGCGACGGAAGATGTATCTGGCTGGCGTGATCGTGTTCACGCTGGCGTCGATCGCGGCAGGCGCGGCTCCCAATCTCGAAGCGCTGATCGCCGCGAGGGCACTGCAGGGCATCGGCGGCGCGTTGCTGATCCCGGGCAGCCTCGCGATCATCAGCGCGCTGTGGACCGGCGATGCACGGGGCATCGCGATCGGGACCTGGGCCGGATTCACCTCGATCACCTCATCGGTCGGGCCGCCGCTCGGAGGATTTCTGGTCGAACAGTTGTCGTGGAGGGCGGTGTTCCTCATCAACGTGCCGATCGCGATCGTCGTCGTGATCGTATGCATCGCCACGGTGCCGGAAAACCGGGACCCGGACGCCACCGGCCAGATCGACTGGCCCGGCGCGGCGCTGGTGACGATCGCACTCGGCGCGGCGGTGCTGGGCTTCACCGAGGCGGCCGCGAGCGGCTGGACCGATGCGATGACGATGCTGTAGCTGGCGGTCAGCATCGTCACCGGGGCGGCGTTCGTGATCGTCGAACTGCGAGTCTCCCGTCCGATGGTGGAACTCTCCCTGTTTCGCTCGTCGACGTTCACCGGCGCGAACCTGTTGACGCTGTTGCTCTACGCGGGGCTGGCGGCGGGTCTGTACTACCTGCCGTTCAACCTCGTGCAGGTTCAGGGCTACTCGGCGACCGCGGCGGGAGCGGCCGTGCTGCCGTTCTCGCTGATCATGTTCGCCGGCTCCCGCTGGGCCGGAGGGCTGATCGGCCGGTTCGGCGCCCGGTTGCCGCTGGTGGTGGGACCGGCCATCGTCGGCGTCGGCTTCCTGCTGTTCGCCCTGCCAGGGGTCGGCGGATCGTACTGGACGACGGTGTTTCCGGCGGCGGTCGTGCTCGGCATCGGCATGACGATCACGGTCGCGCCGCTGACCACCACCGTGATGAACGCCGTCGACGAGCGCCACAGCGGTCTCGCCTCCGGCATCAACAATGCGGTGTCGCGAGCGGGTGGCGTGCTGGCCATCGCCGCGTTCAGCATCGTGATGCTCGGCGCCTTCTCGACCTCGCTCGATGGACGGCTCGACGATGTGAATCTTCCTCCGGCGGCGAGCGCGGAGGTGGCGGCCACGCAGGATCAGCTCGCGGCGATGCCGGCGCCGCCGTCGCTGGACGCCGGCCAGCAGGGACGGTTTCGGGAGGCGGTCGACCGGGCCTTCGTCGACGGGTACCGCGCGGTGATGATCGGTTGCGCGCTGATCGCGTTCCTCGGCGCGGCGATCGCGGCCGTCACGATCAGGGAGCGAGAGGCGAGACAGGGTGGGGCGAGGGAGCGCGACGAGACGCACAAGCCCTGCCCGATCTCGCAGCCGGGGTAGGGGGATGGCAACGGTGGAGTTGGACGGACCGGTGAAGAGTCGCCAGCGGGAATCGCGAGGTCGACGATGGGCGCGCCGCGCCTGGTGGTGGACGTGGCGGCTGCTGCTGACGGTGCTGTTCCTCGGCTGGTTTTTCGTGCTGCGGATCGAGGAGCACGAGAGCTGGCCGCCTCCGGCCGATGCCATCACCGCCGCGCAGGCCGAGCAGGCGACCGCCGATTTCCTGGCCCGGGACGATGTGGCGATCCCCGATCTTGCGATCCCGCTGGCGCCGTCGACGCTGGCGACGGTCGATCTCTTCTCCGGCGGCCAGCAGTTCTTTCCGCCGATGATCGCCGACATGGCCGCCGCCGAATCGTCGATCCACATTCTCATGTTCACGATGACGCCGGGCGACGTCTCTGCGCGAATCGTGCCGGTGCTGGAGGAGCGCGTCCGCGCCGGCGTCGAGGTGCGGATGATCGTCGACCGCTACGGCGCCAAGGTCCACGGCAAGTCCGAAGCGATGTTCGAGCAGCTCCGGGCCGCCGGCGTCGAGATCGTGGTCAACGACATCTTCCCGATCGACCGCGACGGTCCGTGGCCAGACGGATCGATCGACTGGTGGCAGGACGAGGTCGGCAATGCCGATCACCGCAAGATGGTGGTGATCGACGGGGCGATCACGTGGATCGGCGGGGCGGGGTTCGAGGATCAGTTCCAGGATGGTCGCTACCACGATGCCTACGCCCGCGTCACCGGCGACGTCGTCCGGCAGGCGCAGCTCGTCTTCCTGACCAGCTTTCACGTACTCGGCGGCGGGTCGCCCGAGGGCGGCATGGAGCGGTACTTCCCGGCGCCGGCCGATCCCGGATCGATCCCGGTGACGTTGCTGCACAACGTCCCGGGTGGTTACCAGCCGGGGACGCAGGCGATCCGCGAGGTAATCGACGGTGCGGAGGAACGGCTGGAGATCCTCAACCCCTACCTGACGGACCCGGACATGATCGATCGCGTCGTCGCGGCCGGTGAGCGGGGCGTGGATGTCACCGTCGTCGTGCCGGGCAAGTCGAACAACCCGCCGGCGGCCGACGCGCTGACACACCAGTACGGGCGGCTGTTCGACGCCGGGGTGGGGGTGTACGAGTACGAGACGATCATCCACGCGAAGGTGATCGTCGCCGATGACACGGTCGTGATCGGGACGATCAACCTCGACGCGTGGGCGCTCTACCGCAACAACGAGGTCGCGCTGGTGATCGAGGACCCGGCCGTTGCCGACGAGGCCGAGCGGGTGCTGGTCGACGACGCGCTGTCGCGATCGGTGCCGGCCGAGGAGGCGGATGGTCGCTGGGATCGGATCCGCGGCTGGTTCTGGGACAAGTTGGTGTATGTTTTGTGACGGGTCCCGAACAATGCGCCGGCAGGCAGTCATCGATGCCCGATTCCTGCTCTCAATACATGACGTCTTGCTGACGGCCAACGATGCGCCGACGGCGCTGGCGCGCCTTGCCGGTTCAGGATGCCATCGCTACATGGGACACAACACACTCAGAAAGGATTCGCAAATGACCAGCGATCGACAGCGCGTCGCGAGCGGATCGCCGTTCGAGCCGAAAATCGGATTCAGCCGGGCGTTGCGTGTCGGCAACCGGGTCCTCGTCGCCGGTACCGCGCCGGTCTGGCCGGACGGCTCCTGCGATCCCGCCCCCTACGTCCAGGCGCAGCGCTGCCTGGAGATCATCGTGGCGGCGCTGGCCGAGGCCGGCGCGAAGCCGGAGCACGTCGTCCGCACCCGGACCTTCCTGACCGATGCCAGCTACTGGCAGGAGGTCGGCAGGGCGCACGGCGAGGTCTTCCGCGACGTGCGGCCGGCCTCGACGATGGTGGTCGCGGGCGGGCTGCTC
>JAEVYR010000307.1 GCA_023392645.1 Chloroflexota bacterium
GTCGAGAGGTGTATCGCAGGCGGTAGCGCCGTACTGACGCTGCGATGCCGGCCACCTGCTGGTGCGACGGCTGCTCGACCTGTCGATCCGCGTCGCCTTCGGCGAGGTCCAGGCCAGCGAGGCGTGACCTGGCGCGCGCCATAATCGGGAGGAGGCAAGCTCCTCCCCTACGACTGGATGCCAACGGAGACCCCAACGTGTCGACCCCCCCAACCCCGCCTCCGACGCTGGCGATCGGCCAGTCCGGCGGCGCCACCGCCGTCATCAACGCCAGCCTCGCCGGCGCCCTCGGCGCCGCGCTCGCCAGCGGCACGGTCGGGCGGGTGCTCGGCATGCGCAACGGCATCGAGGGGCTGCTCGCCGGCCGCTTCATCGATCTCACGGATATCGATGCCGACCGCCGCGCCGTGCTCGGTCGCACTCCCTCCGCCGCGCTCGGCACCGGGCGCTACAAGCTGCGGGACGACGATCTCGACCCCATCCTCGCGGTCTGCGAGCGCGAGAACATCCGCTGGTTCCTCTACATCGGCGGCAACGACTCGGCTGATACCGCGCTGCGCCTCGCCCGCCACGCCGAGGCGAACGGGCAGGACCTGACGGTGATGTCGATCCCGAAGACGATCGACAACGACCTGCCCGAGATGCACTGCTGCCCCGGTTACGGCTCGATCGCCCGGTACCTCGCCAACGCCACGCGCGACGCGATCTACGACACGCTCGCTTCGCCCCAGCTCTATCCGGTCAAGTTCATCGAGGTGATGGGTCGCGACGCCGGCTGGGTCACCGCCGCCTGCGCGCTCGGCTGCTCCGGCGACGAGGCCGATCTCGCGCCTCTGTTGCTGTTGCCCGAGCGGCCGCCGGCCAGCACCGAGGCGGTGCTGGAGCTCGTCCGTGCCGACATCGCGCGGCGGGGATGGTCGGTCGTGGTCGTGCCGGAAACGCTGCGCGACGCCGAGGGGGGCCATCTCGGTGGCGATACTCCCGACTACGTCGATTCGTTCGGCCACGAGTACTTCCCCAGCACCGGCGCCGCGCTCTCGCGGTTGCTGACGAGCGATGGCATCCGCGCCCGCTACGAAAAGCCGGGCACCGCCGCGCGAATGTCGATCTCGATGGCCTCGCCGGTCGACCTCGGCCAGGCCGAGGGGCTGGGTGCCATGGCCGCCGAAGCGGCGATCGAGCGCGGCGCGACCGCGATGATGCCGGCGGTGCTCTCCTTCGAGGGTGGCTGGTCGGGCATGGGCCTGGTGCCGGTCGAGCGGGTCGCCAATCGCGTCCGGCATCTCGACGACGCCTTCATCGGAGCCGACGGGCACAGCGTCACGCCCGCATTCTTCGACTACGCCCTGCCGCTCCTCGGCCCCGACCCGTTCCCGCCGTACACCCGGCTCTGAAGGGGGAGCTCAGCGGTTGACGCGCTGGGCCCGGCACGTCAGGATGAAGATCGAATCGCATCGATCCGATCGTCCCGATGGGCTCGCCATGGCCGCCCCGATACGCTCCCCGCCGTTGCCGCGCACGCCGGTTGTGGGACGCGATCGCGAGATTGCCGAGGTTCGCGATCTGCTCCTGGGTCCGGACGCGCCACTCGTCACGCTCACCGGCCCCGGTGGGGTTGGCAAGACGCGTCTCGCGCTCGCCGTCTCGCACGATGCGGGCGATGCGTTCCCCAAGGATGCCATCGCCTTTGTGCCGCTCGCGTCGGTTCGCGATCCCGTTGCCTTCGGGCCAGCGATCGCCCATGGCGTTGGCCTTCGCACGGTCGGCCGGCGCGCCGCGATCGAGCGCCTGGGCGAGTACATCGGTGGACGGCCCTTCCTGCTGGTGCTCGATAACCTCGAGCATCTCCTCGACGCCACCCCAGCCCTCGCCGACCTGCTCGTGGCCTGCCCGGGCCTCACGCTGCTGGTCACCAGTCGGGCGCCGTTGCGCCTCTCCGGCGAGCACGACGTGCCGGTGCAGCCGCTCTCGCTGCCGGTCGGTGAGTCAGCGCTGTCGCCCGGTGACCTGGCGGGATACGGCGCGATCGACCTCTTCGTTCGCCAGGCCCGGGCGATCGACCCCGCGTTCGCGCTCACAGAGGACAACGCTCCGGTTGTCGACGCGATCTGCCGGCGGCTGGATGGCCTGCCGCTCGCGATCGAGCTGGCCGTCGCCCGGATCCGGGTGCTGCCGCCAGAGGTCCTGCTCGCTCACCTGGAGCGCCGGTTGCCGCTGCTGACCGGCGGACCGCGGGACGCGCCACATCGGCAGCGCACCATGCGCGACGCCATCGCCTGGTCGTGGGAGCTGCTCGCGCCGAGCGAGCAGGAGCTCTTCTGCCGGCTGGCGGTGTTCGTCGGTGGGTTCTCGCTCGACGCGGCCCGAGCGGTCGGTGCCGGCGCGGACCCGGAGGCGCTGGATCGGCTGGCGACGCTGATCGAGCACAGCCTCGTGCGTCGAATGGGCCACGTGGTCGGCGAGCCGCGCTACGCGATGCTGGAGACGGTGCGCGAATTCGGGCTGGAGCGGTTGGTGGTCAGCGGGGACGAGGCCGCGGCCCGCGAGCGGCTCGCGGAGATCATGCTCGCCCGCTTCGAACAAACCCGGGCAGCGATCTGGACGACCGTGGACACGATGTGGCTCGACCGTCTCGATGCCGATCGCGCCAACCTGCTGGTGGCGCTCGATTGGCTCGACGACGCGGGAAACGCGGGCGCCGCGCTCCGCCTGGCGGCCGCGGCGGGGCCGTTTTGGCAGTACCGCGGCTATCTCGATACGGGCCGGCGCCGGCTCGAGCACGTGCTGGCGGCTGCCCCGGACGGACCTGATGCTCTCGCTGCTCGCGCCGATGCGGGGCTCTTGCTCGGCCTGATCGCGCAGCAGCAGGGCGATGCCGATCGCGCCATTGCCGCCTTGCGCGACGTCGCGTCGCTGCACCGGGCGGCCGGAAACCGGGACGAGGCGGCCGTGGCCGACGCTCTGCTCGCAGGTGTCCTCGTCGGGCAGGGACGCTATGAGGACGCCGCGCCGATCGTTGACGGGGCGCTCGCCGTCCATCGTGAGCGGACTCCCGCGGCGCCCGACTGGGTCGCCCACGCGTACTTTCATCAGGGCGCGATCGCGTACGCACGGGGCGATCTCGCGCTGGCCGAACGGTGCTGTGCCGAGGCCGCCGCTGGGTACGATGCCGCCGGCGACCGCATCGATGCGATCGACCAGATCCGGTACCTCGCGTTGATCGCCGGCGCGCGTGGCGACATCGCCGGCGCCGTCAGCTGCCTGTCTGACGAGATCGCCCGGCTCCGGGAGCGCAGCAGCGCCGCCGCGATCGGCAACGGGCTTGCCGATGTCGCCACGATCGCTGTCGCGGCTGGGGACGCCACCGCCGCGGCACGGCTCTTCGGCGCCGCCGCCGCGCTCTGCGGCGCCGGTGGCCTCGCCCTCGCGCTGCCGGCCCGCGAAACCTACGAGCGCGCGATGACGCGTGCCCGCGCGACTCTCGGACGGGATGCGTATCGCGCGGAACTCGCGGCCGGGGCGGAGCTGACGCTTGATCTGGCGCTCGCCGAGGCCGACGCGGAGCTCGCCTCCCTGGCGGCGGTCGCGGTGAATCCCGGCGGCGATACCGCCGGCCTGACCGGGCGGGAGCGCGACGTCCTCCGCCTGCTGGTGCTCGGCCGGTCGAATCCCCAGATCGCGGCGGCGTTGTTCATCAGCCGCGCCACCGCACGTACCCACGTCTCGCACATCCTCGCCAAGCTCGGCGTGAGCAGCCGCACCGAGGCCGCCACCGAGGCGCACCGGCAAGGACTCGTCTGATCCGCTCCCGCCGCCACCTCCGCAATCGGTCGTCGGAATACGTCACCCGAATCGGGCAGATGACCGATGCGGCGGTGCCGGTTCGACCCCGATCCTGATGGCGGGGCCGCGTGTGGGAAGGCGAGATCGGCGCAATCCGTTATCGGTTCACAGAAAGGCGCATGCGATGCGTGTGATCGTGGCAAACGAAACCGGCGATTCCGAGACACGACGGGACGCCCTGACGGAGCGCCTGTTCGGCGCCATGCTCGAAGGGTTCGACCTGCTGAACGTCTATCTCGGCGATCGGCTCGGCTATTACCGCGCGCTGGCCGAAGGCGGGGCGGCAACATCCGCCGAGCTCGCGCGGCGTACCGGCACGGCGGAGCGATACGCCCGGGAGTGGCTGGAGCAACAGGCGGTGACCGGCTTTCTTGACGCGGAAAACCCCGGCGACGACGCGGCCTCGCGCCGGTACGCGCTGCCCGCCGGTCACGACGAGGTGCTGATCGACCCGATCAGCCTCAACCACCTCACGCCGGCGATTCGGACGATCGTCGCCGTCGCCCAGACCCTGCCGGAGGTGATGGAGGCCTACCGGACCGGCGGCGGCGTGCCATACGAAGCCTATGGCAGGGATATGCGCGAGGGACAGGCGGAGATGAACCGTCCGCAGTTCGCCAACCTGCTCGCGTCCGAGTGGCTGCCCGCGATGCCCGACGTTCACGCGCGACTCCAGGCCGACCCTCCGGCGCGGGTCGCCGATATCGGCATGGGCGCCGGCTGGTCGAGCATCTCCATCGCCCAGGCGTACCCGAACGCCATCATCGACGGCTACGATCTCGATGAGGCCTCGGTGGAGTTGGCCCGAGCCAATGCCGCCGCGGTCGGCGTCGACGACCGCGTCCGCTTCTACGCCCACGATGCCAGCGATCCGGCGCTGGCCGGCGCCTGCGATTTCGCCTGCGCCTTCGAGTGCATTCACGATATGAGCCAGCCCATCGCGGTGCTGGCGTCGATGCGACGTCTGGTCGGCGAGGGGGGCACGGTGCTCGTCATGGATGAGAGGGTCGCCGATCGGTTCGAAGCTCCGGGCGACGATATCGAGCGGTTCATGTACGGGTACAGCGCGCTTCACTGCCTGCCGGCCGGGATGGCCGAGCAGCCGTCGCTGGCGACGGGGACGGTGATGCGCCGGGAAACCTTCGAGCGCTATGCCGCCGAGGCGGGCTTTCGGGAGGTCGCGGTGCTGCCGATCGAACACGACACGTTTGTCTTCTATCGCCTTACCGGGTGAAACCCGCGCCGGGCCCGCAGCCCGGCCAGTCACGAAGCGG
>JAEVYR010000332.1 GCA_023392645.1 Chloroflexota bacterium
ATCATGGACACGACGGGGGCGATCGTCATCCTGCTTTGCGGAGCGCTGATCGCGGCGGGGGTCGTCATGATCCGCCGGTCGCGGCGGCAGCGCGCCCTGGGAGCGATCGCGGTCGTGCTCGGCGTGATCGGCATTCTCGCCTGGGCGACAGCCGAGCTCGGCTCGTCGCCGCCCCCGAACGCCACCCCAACCCACGGCCTGGTCTCGACCGCCGTGCCGACCGAAGACGCTCCCTGATCCGGGGAGCAAAGGACCAGCATGTCAGACACCACCGGAACGATCGTCATCATCGTCGGGATCGCCATCTCGCTCGTCGGGCTCTACCTGCTCTCGCGAACTCGCCGGCAGGCGCTCGGCCTGCTCGTGATTATCGCCGGCTTCACCTTCGCGGGAACGGGGCTGCTGACGCTCGAAGGCACCGTCGAGGAGCGGCCTCCGGTGACCTCGGTCGCCAGCCCCGCCGCCACGCCGGAGCCGTAGGCACCGGCCTCCATGCACGCGCCCGGTCAGCGACATCGGCGAGCCCGCCCACGGAGGGGCTCGCCGGCTTGACGCCCTTCGCTGCTACACCACCCAGCGGCCGTCGATCATGACGCGGGATGGCACCGTCGCCATCAGCGCGTCGGGGTCGACATCGCCCGCGAAGGGATCGCCGTCGAGCACGACGAGATCGGCGAGATACCCCGGCGCGAGGCGCCCGAGCTCATCCTCCCGGCCGATGCCGAACGCCGCGCCGGTGGTGTACAGCGCCAGCGCCTCCTCAGGCGTCAGCACCTCGCCCGGACCGAGCGCGCGCCCCTTGACCGTTTCGCGGGTCAGCGCCGTCGCCATGCCGACCCACGGGTTGTGGTCCGCGACCGGCGTGTCGGACGAGCCGGCCAGCGGCACGCCGGCATCGAGGTAGGTTCGGAACGGCATCATCCGCTCGGCACGCTCCTGACCGAGCGACAGCACATAGCTTTCGCCGAGGGACCGGATGAACGGCGTGCTGATCAGCGCCGGGATGCGGTGCTTCGCCATGCGCTCGAGCGTGTCGGGCGTCGGCAGGTAGGCGTGGTGGACGCGATGCCGCAGCTCCGGCTTCGGGTTAGCCTCCTGCGCGTCGGCGAACGCCTTCACGCTAACGCGCTGGGCGTCATCGCCGCAGGTGTGGATGTCCATCGGCCAGCCCTGATCGTGGACCCAGCGCACCCGCTCCGGCAGCTCATCCTCGGGCACAGCCCAGACGCCGTAGTTGTCCGGCTCGCCGACGTACGGCTCCGACACGCGAGCGGTGCGGTCGCCGATGCCGCCGTCCGGCAGCAGCTTGACGCCGGCCAGCCGCGCCATCTGGTGGCGAACGGGCCAGCGCTCGCGCATCCCGGCGATGCGTTCTTCCAGCTCCGCCTCCTCGGCCGCCGGCACGAATCCCCACCCCGCCATCAGCAGATCGGTGCGCACGGACAACACGCCCTCGTCGGCCGCGCGCTGGAAGGCATCGAGATCGCGCGGCTTCAGCCCCGGCTCGGCGACCGCGATGATGCCCAGCGCGTTGTAGGCGCGACTCGCCCGCCCGATCGCCTCGACCAGCTCCTCCTCGGTCGGCTGCGGCATGGCGAGGCGCACGAGGTCCTTGGCGCGATCGCGGAACACGCCGGCCGGATACCCGTTTTCCTCGCGATCGAAGCTGCCGGCGTAGTTCATGTCCTCGGGCGGATCGGGCGTGTGCTCGTCGATCCCGAGCGCCTCGAGCGCGGCGGTATTGACGACCAGCTTGTTCCAGACGCGTTCGAGCACGACCGGGTTGTCCGGCGCGACGGCGTCGAGATCGTGCCGGTTCGGCATGCGCTGCTCGTCGAGCAGCGATTCGTCCCAGCCCCGGCCGAGGAGCCACGCCCCCGGCCTGGCGGTGGCCGCTGCCTCGCGCACACGCGCCTGCAGCTCGCCGATGGAGCGCACATCGAAGAGGCTGATTTCGCCGAGCACGAGGCCGGTGGCGAGCAGGTGGTTGTGCGGATCGATCAGCCCGGGGATCACCGTGGCGCCGCCGAGGTCGACCACCTCCGCCTCGCCTGCGGCGGACCGCACCGCGTCGTTGGTCCCGACCGCGAGCACCCGACCGTCGCGTATCGCGACCGCCTCCGCGCGGCCACCGGGCTCTCCCGTCCGTATATTTCCGTTCACAAGAATCGTATCTGTCACGCGTTCACGTCTCCAGGAGGTCGCGGCCAGTCCGGGTTGGACGGCCAGGCGGGATTACCAGCGTGCGTCGCAGATGGCGACACCGGCGCTCACGAAAGCGAGACTTCGGTCCAAAGCTCGTCCATGCGCGTTCGGACCTGAGGATCGATGTCCTCGGTGATTACCACGTTCGCGCCCTCGGATGCGGCGAGTTGCTCGGCGAAGGCCGGATCGACCTCTGCGAGCGCGGCCTCGTTCACCGTGTCGTAGTTCATCAGCTCCATCTGTCGCGCCGTGATGTCTGCACGGAGCAGGAAGTCGATGAAGCGATGCGCGTTCTCGGGGTTCTTCGCGGTACCCGGGATCGCGAAGGTGTCAACGAAGGCCAGGCATCCCTCCTCGGGCACGGTCCAGTTCATGGCGCCGCCGGCTGCCATGCCCATCCGCGCGCGCCCGTCGGAGATCTCCCCGACCAGCACGTCCTCGCTGACGAACATCTCCATGCTGTTCTGGTAATCCGCCCAGTATTTGAGCACCAGCGCCTTCTGCTCGCGCAGCTTCTCGCCAATCTCGTCCCACTGCGTTGGGTTGAGCGGATCGTCGCCGAGCAGCAGCGCCGTGGTGCCGACACGGGCCTGGCCCGATTCCTGCATGGTGATCTTGCCCGCGTACTGCTCGTCCCACGTCGCCGACCAGGACGTTGGCGCCTCGCTGAACGTATTGGTGTTGTAGCCCAGGCAGAACAAGAGACGGGAGTACGGGATGGCATAGGTAGCGCCATCCTGCTGGTACATCTCGCGGGACTGATCGTCGGCGAACAGGTTGGCGATGTTCGGGATCTGCTCCGGATCGATCTCGTGCAGCAAGTCGGAGCGCATCGCCCGCTGCATCCAGTCGGTGGTGGGAATGAAGAAATCGAACGCCTCGCCCGCGTTCAGCCGCGCCCACCACTCGGCGTTGGTCGAGTACGCGCCGAGGTTCGTGACCTTGACGCCGGTCTCCTCCTCGAAGATCGGCACGACCTCGTCGAGCCAGGACTGATACCACGCATAGATGTGAAGCTCGCCGCCATCCTGGTTGCGGTTGACGTAGAAGCCAGGTGACCCGGTCGACGCCTGCGCGATCGCGGTGGTCAGCGCGCTCGCGGAGGCCGCGCCAACCGCCGCCGTCTTGAGGAGTGTGCGCCGATCGATACCGACGGATCGCGCCTTGGCAGTGCTCATCATGCTGATGCCCCCTGTGCGTGATTGGGCCCCGCGGAACCTCCGGAGTCGCTGATGGCGGCGCCATCGCCGGACCTGCGTTGCCACGTCCGGGCATCGTAGCAAAGGACCGATAGCATGCAATAGCCAACGTGACGCTTGCTGTCGTGCTTCCCGACCCGCCTCGCCGGAGACCTCGCGCGTGGCAATGTTCTGCGCTAGCATCAGGCCGCAGAAGGGCGAATCGCGCCGCGACCCCAACCACGACAGGATCATCAGCATGACTGACTCTCGATCGACCATCCGCTGGGGCGTGCTCGGCCCAGGCCGCATCGCCCGCAAGTTCGCCACCGGTCTCCAGGCCGCGTCCGGCGCGGAGCTGGTCGCCGTCGGCAGCCGCTCCCAGGAGCACGCCGACGCCTTCGGCGACGAGTTCGGCGTGCCGACGCGCCACGACAGCTACGAGGCGCTCGCTTCCGATCCGGATGTCGACGTCATCTACGTCGCCACGACGCACCCGCAACACATGGCGGCGACGCTGCTGTGCCTCGACCACGGCAAGGCGGTGCTGTGCGAGAAGCCATTCGCGATGAACCTCGCGCAGGCCGAGCGAATGGTCGCGTCGGCGCGCGAGAAGAAGCTCTTCCTGATGGAGGCGATGTGGACGCGCTTCCGCCCGGCGATCCGCAAGGCGGTCGAGCTGGTCGATGCCGGCGCGATCGGCCGGCCGGAGCTCCTTCAGGTCGGTGTCGGCTGGGGGTCGCCCTTCGACCCGGCGAGCCGGCTCTTCGACAAGGCGGCCGGCGGCGGCATCCTGCTCGACGGCGGCATCTACCCGCTCTCGCTGGCGTCGCACTTCCTCGGCGCGCCGGAGCAGATGGCGTCGCTGGCGCACATGGCGCCGACCGGCGTCGACGACCAGGCCGGCGTGCTGCTCAGCTACCCCTCCGGCGCGATGGCGAGCATCGTCTTCAGCGCGCGGGTCACCCCCCACGCCATCGCGACGCTGACCGGCACCGAGGGGCGCATCGAGTTCCACGAGGACTGGCACAAACCGGAGGGGTTCACCCTGCGCCGCGCGGATGGCAGCACCGAGATCTACGACTTCGCGCTGACGGAGGGCAATGGCTACCAGTACGAGGCGATGCACGTGATGGCCTGCCTGCGTGACGGCAAGACGGAGAGCGACGTGATGCCGCTCGACGAGACACTGGCGCTTATGAAGACGCTCGACGCGATCCGCGCGCAGTGGGGCCTCGCCTACGACGCGGATACGGACGACGCCACCACGACGACGGGATAGAGCGGCGGCCGGCAACAGTCAATGTGTCATTTCGAGCGTCGCACTCCAGATGACACGGTTGGTTGCTGGTGACGCTGTTTCCTCACCTCTCACCCAAGGATTGCCCCATGGACTACGCAAATCTCGACGGCATCCCGGCGAAGCTCTCCCGGATCGTGCAGGGCACCGTGATGATCTCGCCCGACGACCAGGACGCCGCCAATACCCTGCTCGACGGGGTGTACGAGCACGGCGGCCGCACATTCGACACCGCGCACGGCTACGGCGGAGGCAAATGCGAGCGCGCGCTCGGCGCCTGGATGGCCAGCCGGGGTGTCCGGGACGACCTCGTCATCCTCGGCAAGGGCGCGCACCCGTACGACGGCCGCAAGCGCGTCACCCCGGAGGACATCACCAGCGACCTGCACGAGTCGCTGGAGCGCATGGGCATCGACGTGATCGACCTCTACGTGCTGCATCGCGACGATCCCGACCTGCCGGTCGGACCGATCGTGGAGATCCTCAACGAGCACCAACGCGCCGGGAAGATCCGCCAGTTCGGTGGCTCCAACTGGACCACGGCGCGGATCGGCGAGGCGAACCAGTACGCCGCCGAGCACGGCCTGAACCCATTCACGGTCAGCAGCCCGAACTACAGCCTTGCCCAGCAGGCGGTGCCGCCGTGGGAGGGGTGCATCAGCATCAGCGGCGAGCCAGGCGCCTCGGAACGGGCATGGTACATCGCGCAGGGGATGCCGGTGATTCCATGGTCGAGCCTTGCTGGCGGGTTCTTCTCCGGCCGGTTCGACCGCGACAACCTCGACACCTTCACCGAGTATCTCGACAAGCTGGCGGTGAGCTCGTACTGCTTCGAGGAGAACTTCAAGCGGCTGGATCGAGTCAAGGCGGCCGCTGACCACTATGGCGCGTCGATTCCGCAGGTGGCGATGGCGTGGGTGCTGGACGGGCCGATGAATACCTTCCCGATCACCGGCAGCCGCACACCCGATGAGTTCGCGACCAACGCCGCGGCGCTCGACCTGAAGCTGACGCCGCGGGAGGTCGCCTGGATCGACCTGCAAACCGACGAGCGGCCCTGGTAGGGCGTGGAGCGGTAGCAGTCGATCGAGCGGGAGGGAACTAGCCCTTCGCATCCGGGCCGGACTTGTTCCGGCCCTGTTTCGTCGTGGTCCCGGCGGCAATGCCCGACGGTCATCCGTGTACAATCGGCGGGATACGATCGTTCAGGACCACGAAGGACGCGCGAGGGTGGGTGATTCGAAACGCCGCGGTGGCGAGCTGGAGCGTGTGACCGTAATCGGGCTCGGGCGCTTCGGCTCCAGCATGGTTCGGCATCTCTACGAAATCGGCTACGACGTCATCGCGATCGACATCAGCCAGGATCGTGTCGACGCGGTCCAGCGCGACGCCCTGTTGGCCGTCCGCGCCGATGGCACCGACGAAGAGGCCCTCACCGATCTCGAGGTCGATCAATCCGACGTCGCCATCGTCGCCCAGGGGGAGAACCTCGAGGCGAGCGTGCTGACCACGCTCATGCTCAAGCGCATCGGCGTGCCGTGGGTGATCTCCAAGGCCAAAACCGACCTGCACGGCGAGCTGCTGGCCAAGGTCGGCGCCGACCAGGTGGTCTTTCCCGAGAAGGACGCCGGCCGGCGGCTCGCCCACTCGCTCGGGGCGCGCGTGGTCAGCGACTACATCTCGCTGTCAGTCAACGCCGGCATCGCCAAGCTCAAGGCGCCCGACCGCTTCGTCGGCATCGCCGTCGGCGATCTCGTCGGTTATCGCTCGCAGACGATCAACGTGCTCGTGATCCGGCGCGGCACCAACCTGATCAATCTCCCCTCGTACCAGGAAGTCATCCAGGACGGCGACGAGCTGGTCGTCGTCGGCGCGGACAAGGCGATCCAGGCGTTCGTCTCGTCCGAGCCTGTGCCGCGCGACACCGAGACCGAGGGCTGACCGGCCGCCATGTCGGACTCTCCCGCTCGCCGCATCCGCCGTCCGGGCGACCGGGTGGTTCGCCGCCGGGTCGAACGGCAGCAGGTGATGCAGCTGCCGCCACCGCCTCGTCGCCGCGAGCCGCCGTCGCTGCGCAGCAACGCCAAGCGGTTCGCGCTCGGTTACACCGCGCTCGTGCTGGTCGCCACGCTCCTGCTGTCGTCGTCGCTGACCACCGAGGGCAGCTCCGGCACGCCGCTTGTCGACGCGCTCTTCACCGCGATCTCGGCCACATCCGTCACCGGTCTCGTCACCGTCGACACGCCCACGCACTGGAACCTGTTCGGGGAGATGCTGATCCTGCTGCTGATCCAGGCCGGCGGCATGGGGTTCATGGTCGGCGCGTCGGTCGTGCTGCTCACGATGCGGCGCACGCGGAGCCTGCGCGGCAGCCTCATCATGCGCGATGGCGCGCCGACGATCTCGCTGCATGAGGCGCGCAGCCTCTCCGGCCGCATCCTCCGGTTCATGCTCATCGCCGAGGCGATCGGCGCGGTGGTGCTCGCGATCGAATACCTGCCCGACAGCGACACCGTATGGGACGCGGCCTGGTTCGGCCTCTTTCACGCCGTTTCGGCCTTCTGCAACGCTGGCTTCGACCTGCAGACGACCGACCATTCGCTCTATGGCTTCCGCGACTCGGCCCTGATCGACCTGACCGTGATGCTCCTGATTCAGGGAGGGGCGCTGTCGTTCGTCGTGTTCGCCGACATGTGGGACTGGCGAAAGCTGCTCGCGCCCGCCCGCTTCCGACCCCGACGCTTCTGGCAGCGACTCACGCTCGACACGAAGCTGATCCTCACCACCAACCTGGTGCTGGTCATCGCCGGCGCCGCCGCCTTCGCCGCCATCGAGTGGAACGCCACCCTCGCCTACATCGCCGAACCCCACAACAAGGCGATGGCGGCGGTGTTCCAGAGCGTCTCGGCGCGCACCGCCGGCTTCGCGACGATCGATTACGACAGCGCGCACCACGCCACGCTCTTCATCTGGATCGGGCTGATGATGATCGGTGGCGCCTCGGCCTCGACCGCCGGCGGTGTCAAGCTGGCGACGTTCGCGGTCGTCGTGCTGGCGATCGTCTCGACGTTGCGGGGGCAAAGCGAGCCGCAGGTCGCGGGCAAGCGCATCCCGACGCCGCTTGTCTTCCGGGCGCTGACGATCATCGCGCTGTTCATCATCACCCACTTCGCGCTGACACTGACGCTGGTGCTCACCGAGGACACGATCGGCGGGAACGACTTCGCCTTCCTGCCGCTGATGTTCGAGACGATGAGCGGGCTGGCGACGGTCGGGGTCTCGACCGGGATCACGCCCAATCTCTCCGAGGCCGGCAAACTGGTGCTGTGCCTGACGATGTTCATCGGCCGGCTGGGACCGCTGACGGCGGTGTACGCGCTGCAACGTCGCGAGACCCGGCAGTCGTACTCGTTCCCCGAGGCCTACGTCCGGATGGGGTGATGCCGAACGCGGCGACGCGCGGGCAAGACCTCCCCTGCGGGTTACTGCTGGCCGGGAATCACCCAGCGGTCGAGCCAGGCAACGATCTGCGCCATCAGGTCGACCTGGTGCTCGCGCTCGAGAACCGGGTGCGCTTCGCGCGGATAGCGGACGAACCGCACCGGCACGCCGGCCTGCTGCAACGCCCGGAAGAACTCCTGACCCTGCGTCGGATGTACGCGCAGGTCGGCGTCGCCGTGAAGGATCAGCGTCGGCGTCGTGACTTTCGACGCCTCGCGGATCGGCGATCCCTTGGCGTAGTAGTCCCACGTCCGCTCGTCGTACGGGTGGCCGGGGTACAGCAGCTCGTTCACCGCCGGGATATCGCCGGCGCCGTGATCCGATGTCAGGTTGGCGACGCCGGCGCCCATCACCGCCGCCGCGAACATCCGCGTTTGCGTGATCGTGCGCGCGGTCAGGTAGCCGCCCCAGCTCCAGCCGCCGATAGCCAGCCGTGTCGAGTCGGCGATGCCGCGCTCGATCATCGCCTGCGCGCCGGCGACAAGGTCCTTCGACTCGCCGAAGCCGACGTCGTCCTGCAGCAACTTCTCGAACGCCGAGCCGTAGCCAGTGCTGCCGCGCGGGTTCGGCATCAGCACCGCCCAGCCGCGGCTGACCAGCATCTGGGCCCAATCGTGCCAGTCGAGCCGAAGACTGTCCTCCCACTGCCATGCGGGGCCGCCGTGGACCTCGACGAAGAGGGGCGCCGGCCCCTCGACGCCGGCGGGACGGTAGAGCAGTCCCTCGATCTCGACGCCGTCGAAGCTCGACCAGCGCACCAGCTCCGCGCGCGTCAACCGATCCTCGAGGTCGGCGTTGAGGTTCGTGACCTTCGCTGTCGAGCCGTCGCGGGTGATGGACCAGACGTTCTCCGGCTCGTCACTGGCCGACCAGACGAACGCGACCCGCTGGCCGTCGCCGGAAACCGAGATGCCGGCCTCGACCGAGCCGCGCTCGGCCAGCGCGCCGGGCGAGAGCATCTCCCGCCGGCCGTCGGCGAGCGAGACGGCGTAGAGCCGGCCGTGCGTGCCCTCGACGATCACGGCGAGCACCGACGCCTGATCGGTCGGGTCGGCGATGATGTCGTACGCAACACCGCGCAGCTCCGGCAGCACGTTCCACTTGTCCTGCCCGTCCCAGTCGACGACCCAGATCGATGGCGAGGGGTCGGCGCGGTGGTCGTTGGCGAGCAGCGCGATCACGCGGCGGCCGTCGATCTCGCGAACGACCGGACCGCCCGGCGCGATCGGGAAGGTTGCGATTTCCACCTCGGCGCCGCCGGTCGCCGGCACCCGCGCCAGGCGGCTGGTGCTGAACAGGGCGTTGGCGGTCGGCAGGGTGGTCGTCACGATGACGAGCTCGGCGCTGTCCGGCGCCCAGGCGAAGTCGCGAACGCTGCGGGAGCCGGTCGTCAGGCAACGGCGCTTGCCGGTGTCGGGTTCGATCAGCCACAGGCGGTCGTGCTTGACGTCCTCCTCGACGCGCACCCAGTCGCGCTTCTCTTCCTTGTCCATCTTTTCGGCCTCGGTTTCCGGGTCGCGCATGATGAAGGCGATGTGGCGGCCATCGGGCGACCACCGAAGCTGGCTGATCTCGCCGCGGAGGTCGCCGACCTGCCGGGCCTCGCCGCCGTCGGGGCGGATCACGAAGATTCCCGCCGTTTCGTCCTTGTCGTCGCGGGTCGAAAGGAAGGCGAGGCGGCCGTCGGGGGACCAGTCGGGATCGGAGGCGCCGGCATTGCCGCTCGTGAACGCAAACGGCTCGCCGCCGTCGCGCGACATCCAAATCTGCGAGGTGGCGCGGTCGTCCTTCGTCGAGACATGCTTGCGCACCCAGGCGATGGCGCCGCCGTCGGGCGCGACCCCAGGCGAGCGGGCGGTGACGCGGTCGGCGATGGTCTCGAAGGGAATCGGATCGTGGTGTGGCATGGATGTGCTTCCTCAGACTGAGCGATAGCGGCGGGCGGGGCCCGACAAACGGCCGGCACAGGGCCGGCACTACG
>JAEVYR010000342.1 GCA_023392645.1 Chloroflexota bacterium
ACAGGGCACCAATTGGTGCCCTGTCGCGCGTTCGCCTCGGTCGGCCATCGCGTCAATCACGAACCTGCCTCGTGCGCGTCGCCTCGATCGCGGCGATCTCGTACCCGGAGCCGTCGAGCATCGTCTCGTGCCATGTCGGGCTCGTGGTCCGCGCCGCCGGGCGATTCACGAGGGTAACGGTGACGACGTCACAGCGCTCTCCTTCGTACCCCGAGCCGATCAGCATCGGGTACCGCGCGGCGGTATCGGAACAGGCCACGGCAGCCTGCGTGCTGACGGCAACCCCCAGCGCGAAGAACAGTGCCAACAGGAGCGTGCGTGCAACGAGGCGGGTGCGAGTCCTGGCAGTCATGATCGTGCTCCAGTCGTGTGGATGGGTGTCGAGTGTCCCGTGCGTTCACCTCGCTGGTGACCGGGCGAGCTCCGGCGGCGCGAGCCCAGCGCCACCCGGCTCGCGATCGAGGGCCGCAGCAGTGCCTGCGGCATATCGATGAGGTTGGGGACCCGGTGATAGGCGCCCGCGACCACCGCGTCGTGCCGGGCCGCGACGAGCAGGTGATCGAGATACCAGCCCAGGAATCGAGCGGAACGCGACACCTCCACCGGCTCGTCCAGATAGCGCAGGTCGCCGCTGTTTGTCATCTGCCAGACGGAATCGAGCGACGCGGCGATGCCGTCGAAGAACCGCCGGGCGAGGCAGCCTTCGCCGTCGCGGAGGCACCGCTGCAGGTGCTCCGCCTCGATGGCGGCGATGCTCATCCCCTGCCCGTAGACCGGGTTGAAGCTGCAGATGGCGTCCCCGATGGGCAGCAGGCCCTGGGGAAACCGCTTCATCTTCGCGAAGAGCCGGCGCTGGCTCCGTGGGTAGCGAAAGATCGCGCCATCGTCCAGCGGTTGCGCGTGCCGGATGACCTGATAGATATCAGGCACTTCGAGACTGCCCGCGAACGCGATGAAGTCGGGCAGCGCGGTCGGTGGCTGGAGGCCGTTGCGGCTCGCGAGGCTCACCAACCAGCGATCGTCCTCCTGGGCAATCATGACGCCGCCGCGGCGGAGCCGCGGAGCAGCGCCGATGACGGTGGCGAGGCGCGCGGAATCGGTCATCGGCGTTCGTCGAAACGACCGTGTCGCGTAACGGGATTCGACCCCGCCGGTGATCGTTTCGAGCGAGGTGTATCCGAGCTGCTCGAGCCAGACCGGCAGCCGCGAGCCGCGACCCGATGCATCCACCACGAGGTCGGCTCCGAGCTCACGTTCGGTCGTGCCGGCGTCGCGGCAACGCACGCCCATCACGCGGCTCCCGTCTCGCATCGCCAGGAGCCCGGTGACCTGAAACTCATCGACGATGGCGACATTCGGGATCGCCGCCACGCGCTGGCGGAGGTGGTATTCGAGCAGTGGCCGAGACATCATCAACGGCGTGTGATTCTCGAGCGAGTCGTGCAGGTACCCGCCATGCTGGAACCAGGTGAGGTCGTGTCGAAAATCGCCCTGCACGGCGCCACGTCCCACGAGCTCACTGGTGATACCCGGCAGCAGCGCCTCGATGATGGCGCGACCGCGGCTCAGGAGCGCATGGACGTGATGCCCCTGCGGCGTGTTCTTGCGATGCTCCGGCGTGGCCGGCAGAGTGTCCCGATCGAGGACGAGCACCGGATCGAAGTGATCCGAGAGGACGCGCGCGGCGAGCAGGCCGCCGATGCCGGCGCCGATCACGATGGCGCGACGCGGCCCGGCAGTGGCGGCGAGATCGGACAGGGTTCCGGTAGTGTCGCTGGTCATGGCGGACCTCCCTGGCTGAAGCGAATCCTGACTCCAGTCTGCGGAGTGGCGCGTCCGCGCTCCAGGCCGTTTCCTGCCCACTTTCTGCTCATTCGCAATCCAGCGTGCCGACTGCACCGATCTCGCGTGCCCGGATATCAGGAAGGCCGATCACACCGCATCCCGTGCCGATGCGATCACGGCGTGGCGGGGGAGCTGCCGCGGCGCGGGGCCGGGCGGCATGCGCGTGATGGCAGCCTGGGTCGAACCCAGGCACACGCGGGTCAGGTGACGCGTGATCCGGCGCCGGCGAGCTCCCGATGCCACAGCTCGCCGGCGATGTGGTCGACCCCGGCCGCGAGGTGCCGGCGATAGGTGCTGAAGGGGACGTCGAGCCGCTCCGCGGCGGCCTCCTGCGACCGTTGCGGCGCCAGCCAGGTGTGGTGAACCGCATCCCGCCAGCGACGGGTGCGGTCGCCCGTGTCGAGCCCCTCGGTCGACTCTCGCAGCAACGCGCGCAGGGTATCGACCGGATCGGGACCGGCGCGTTCGGCGATCAGGCGACAGCGGCAGAGGGGATTTGCCGCCAGCGCGTCCGACCGGTGAAAATCACGCAGCGCCTGCCGCACCGAGCGGCGAAACTCCTGCTCCGACAACAACACCAGCGCGGGCCGGCCCGCCGGGGGCGGCGGTTCGAGCTGTGGGGCGATGGACATCTCGCGCTCCACCAGCACCTTGTCGAGCTCCTCGATCGGCTCGATCCGCCAGTCGTGCGCGAACACGCGCCAGGTCCTGCCATCGAAACGCACATCGGCATCGGGAACGCGCGGGCAGTGGAGATACTGCATCATCGGCATCCAGTACTCGGGATCGACGAAGGGCACCACCATCCATGCCACGCGAGGATGAGTGTAGACGTAGGCCGCGCCGATCATGGCGAACTGCAGGCGCACGCCCGGCGTGCGATAGCTGTCGCGCCCCATGGTGAACCGGGCGCAGATCGCCTCCTCGCCGGCTCGCATCGGTCCGTGACGTTCGATCATGGAGAGGACGCTCGCCGTGATGGGATCGAAACGAACATCGTCCGGCCGGAGATCGCGCAAGTCCTGTCGGAAGAAGACCCCGGTCACCTCGGCATGGACGTCGCGGAAGAGGAAGAAATTCTCGAGCTGCCGCTGGAGCCACTGGTCGGCGATTTCCGCGGAGCGAGCGCCCTCGTGATGCTGGATGATATCGAGAATCGTTGAAATATCCGACGGCGTGGCGACGTCCAGGTGCTCCTGCCCATACTGGTCGAGCGGCGCCATCTGTTGCCATGTCGGGTTGTTGCGGTGCAGGTACATGAGCGAGTACAGCTCCTGAAACTGCTCCTCGCCGTGGGTGGCGCGGACCCGGCTGATCGCGTGATCGTGAATGCGGCGATGCAGGTCGACATAGTGGTCGGGGTGCCGCCAGCGGAGATCGGCGACCAGGATGTCGCGCGCCAGGTCATGCGGAAACACGCCATGGCGGTCGTGCTCGATAAACGAGAGCCCGTAGAGCCACTCGAACAGGGCGTGGGCATGCTCGTCGCCGAACATCCGGGCCAGCATGGTCTCGGTGGTGAGCCTGGCGATGGCGCACGCTTCGACCGCGTGCCGGTGCATCGCGGATGGCTCGCGCTCGATGAACTGTTTCAGCAGCGACGTCACGATATCCGGATCATGACCGGGGTCGAACGCGTCGTCACCGCGTGTCGCGGCATCGCCCACGAGCGACAGCGCCAGCGGGTGTCCGTGCGTGAACGCCAGGGTCGCGGCGTGCCTGGCCGGGGGCACCCCGCGGGTTTGAAGATAGTGCCGGCTGTCGGCGGGATCGAGATTGCGCAGCGCCAGCACCTCGACAAGATCGCGCCAGCCGGGACTTGCCCGCCACGCGGCGTGCGGGGTGGTACGGCCGGCGAGCACCGTGATGGTCGCGGCCGGCAACCGCGGCAGGAAGTCGTTGCGAAGCCAGCCGTCGAGCGGCGCCAGCAGCTCACAGGAGTCGATCAGCAGCACGACCCGGTCACGCCGAGCAAGCTCATCGATTGCCGGGGCCGGATCGCTCAGCGCGAGCTCGCGGGCGACCGCCGCGAGGAAACCGGGCGGCGTCGACTCGCACGAGCGGCCGTCGATCGCGATCACGGTTCCGCCCTCGCTCCGGGCAATCCGGCCGTACTCGGCGAGTAGGGAGGATTTGCCGATGCCGCCGGGACCGTGCACGAAGACCACCGCGAACGGCGGAGCGTGCGAGCGCAGGGCGTCGCGAAACAGCGTCAGCTCGGCGGCGCGGCCCACGAACCGATGATGCCGGATCGTCGCGATCCGGTCCGCAAGTGTGTAGCGGGGGTGGGATGACAGTGACATGGCTCGTGCCGCCAGTCGAGAGTCGAATTCCAGTCACGTCCCGGCACGACGAGTATAGCGACGGCGCACGGCGCTCGGGACGCACCTGACACCCGAGGGCCATCCCGCCGATCTCGCGTCGAACGGAGCGCATCGTCGCTGGCTCGAAGATGCCGTCTTGGTATTGACAATAAACCGTCGGCTCCCTAGGCTGAGGGCCTCATGATCGGCAATGCCGCCGCGGTGTGGGTCCGAATCGTCGTCCCGGTCTCGTTGCTTCGGACGCCGGTGCACCACTGACCATCGGCGGAGGTGACCCGTCATGAATCCTGATCCCGATCGACGACGCGCATTGTGCCCGCCCTGAGTACGCAACGGGCTGATCGTGCTATCGGCCATCGTGTGGCTCGTTTCGTCGATCGTCCGCCCGCGCCCCGCGCGTGCGCCGATGTTCCGGGTGACTCCGCCGCGGCTGCTGGCCGCGCTTTCGGGCCTCGTCGGAATCGGCGTCGCGCTGCGCGGTCGCCCTCGGGATCGCGGCGCCACCATCTGCGAGGATGAGCGCGGCGAGGGGCTCATCCGCTGCGCGAGATACGAGGACCAGGGATACGCCGCCTGTGGCCGGTACGAGGATCGCGGCTATAGCGCCTGCAGCCGCTACGAAGATCGTGGCTACAACGCCTGCAGCCGGTACGAAGACCATGGCTACAACAGTTGTCGCGAGTGGCGCAAGAACTGCTGCGACTGGTGGCCCTGCTCGTGGGTTTGCGAGGTGTTCTCGTGGTTCTGCTACGCGTGGGTATGGATATCCCACTGGGTGTGCGTGGCGTGGGTCTGGGTCTCGAACCTGGTCTGCGTCGCGTGGACGTGGGTCACGCACCTCGTGTGCGTTCTCTGGATCTGGATCACGCGGCTGGTGTGCGTCACCTGGGTGTTCACCGGCTATGGCATATGCGTCCTGCTGTGCTGGCTGAAGCGGCTCTTCACCGGCAATGAGGTCTCCGAATCGAAATCGGAGTGCATCTACGGATGGACAGAAGCGTGGCGCGCCACCGAGCAATCCGATTGCCGGATCGACGTCGTCGTTCGCGTCCGGCTGCAGCCCGACGCTGGCATCACGACGGCGCAGGTACAGGCCGTGCAGGCGGCGTGGGAACCGGTGGTCGAGCGAGCCTGGACCGATCGGTTCCCGCTTCGGCTCACGAAGGGCGGGTGCGCCTGTGAGCAGTACACGGTCTCGCTCGACCTGCAATGGGTCACCAGCGGCGAACACCATGTCGTCCAGCTGCACGCGGGCTCGGGCCGTGCCGACATGGGCAACTTCTTCCTGAACAACACCGGCCAGACGATCGCCCACGAGGTTGGTCACATGCTCGGCAACCCGGACGAATACGCCGATCCCGCCTGTCCGGGAAGAACGGTCACGAGCGACGGCAGCATCATGCAGAATAGCCAAACCGGCACCGTGCGCCAGCGACACTATCAGGGCTTCGCGGACTGGATTTCGGCGCGGACCTGCTGCACCTACGACGTCGCCGCCGATTGAGCGGAAGCCGCCAGGAGGCACTGTTGAGATGTCGACCGAAACGTCACATGCGGAAACGCGAGATCGGCTGCGCATATCGGTCGGCAACGCGGCGTTCCCGCCCGGCCGCACCGAAGTCACGCTCGACCCATCCGGCCGCCTGCTGGTCACCAGCGAGCTCGACGGTGCGGACAGCAGGCGCGAGGAGTTGAAGGTCGATAGCGCACAGGCCAGCGAGATGGTCGCGCTGGCGAGCGCCAGGATCGCCGCGGCGCGCATCAGCGAGCGCCCGGGGCTACCCGACGAGCCTCGCTACCACTTCGCGCTCGGCGACGGCCGGAGCACTGATCTCTGGCGGTCCGACCTGAAGGAGCACCCCGAGCTCGACCGGCTCGTGCGCGAGCTCCAGCGGACGATCGACGAGCAGGTGCGAGGCGAAATTCTCCTCTGATCCCGAACGATCTTGCGGGATTCGAGCGCTGTGTGGTCCCCGTCGCGATTGCGTGGCAGGGGCAATCGCGCAACGGCCACAGCGGAGTGCCCACCACACCTGAATCCGCGACAATCGAACGCGTTCGCGCATGCATGCGCGGTGACAGCGAGCTCGAGGCGCTTGCCGGTGCTATCGTCAGGCGAGTGGACCGACCGCGTACCGAGGCTCG
Organism: Chloroflexota bacterium; assembly: GCA_023392645.1. Lineage (GTDB taxonomy): Bacteria > Chloroflexota > Chloroflexia > Thermomicrobiales > UBA6265 > JACCVC01. The sequence goes on from JAEVYR010000342.1 coordinate 6,315, forward strand.
AATCGCATGCACCCAATCACCCTCCCGGCTCCGACCGACCGCTGGGCTCCGTCGTTCCTCGTCGGAGCCGCCGGCATCGTCGCCGGCGGGTTGGTCGCCGCAATCGCCGCGACCAGTCCGTCCGAAAACGGCATCTGGGCGTCGGCCTATCTCGTCCTCGTCGTCGGGGTTGCCCAGATCGCGCTCGGCCTCGGCCAGTCATGGCTCGCCGAAATCCCGCCGAGTCAGCAAGCGATCCTCGCCGAGGTGGCGGTCTTCAATCTCGGCAACGCGGCGGTGATCGGCGGCACGTTCATCGACCGCACCTGGCTGGTCGACATCGGCGGAATCCTGCTGATCGCGGCGCTGGCGATGTACCTGGGCGCCACACGTCGCGCCCGCGGCGGCTGGGTGCTCGCCGCCTACCGGGTTCTGGTCGCCTTCGTCCTTGTCAGCATCCCGGTCGGGCTCGTCCTCGCCCGCCTGGCGGATTGACCCCTCATCCCGGGCGCGTTGTGGCGGCCCGAGCTGACGGCTGGCACCACCGCTGGACTAGGGTTCGATCTGCGACTCACGCCGCGGCGATGCGGGCCGTCGAGACGCCGGTGGTGCCGTCACGGAGGACGTAGATTCCTGCCTCAAGCGTCACCTGGAGCCACATCGTGGTCAGCGCGGACTGGTCGACCGACGCGGCAACCACCGCGCGCCGCCCGGCCCGGCCCGATACCCGCTCGATTTCGACGAAGCGAGGCATGACCCCGACGTTGTCGAGACGAAGCACATTCCGGCCGGCGCGAAGCGTTCCTTCGAGCCCGATGCCGTGCGCGTCGAGCGTCACGACCGCGGAGGCGGGCAGGTGTGGCGCGGTGGCGGGCATCGCGCCGGTGACCGTCATCGTCGTCGGCACCGTCGACATCGCGTACCCCGCCACGATCCACTCCCCGGGCGTCAGGTCGGTCACCGAGCGGCTCAGGCCGTCCTCGCCGATGCTCACGCCGCCAGGCATGACCGAGCGAAAGTAGAACGGCGGCGGCGCATCACCGGCGCCGTCGGCCTCGGCCATCGCCTCGTCCATCGTCATCCCGACCGGGAGCTGGATCAGCATCACGCCACCGGGCGACGTCGGCGAGATCGGCTCGCCGATCACCGTCAACAGGTAGCGTCCCGCCTTGAGCGTCAACGGCACGCCGCGGACGCGCCGGGCGGTGACGGTGAGCGTCAGCCGCGGCAGGCGGGCATCGGTCAGCGCCGGGAAAGCGGATGCAGGCGGCTGCGGTATCGAGGTGGCGGCGAGCACGTCGCGGATCGAGCCGACAGCGGCGGTGGTGAGCAGGTTGGGGAGGGCGGGGACGTTCATGGCAATGATCTCTGGTCAGGATGGCTGCGTTCGAAATGTCGTCATGCCTCGTGGCCGCACGCCCGGTTGCGTTCGGCCTGGATGCATCATGCCTGCGCCGGTCCGCCAGCACATCCGCGGTTCTACGTAAATCCCGGCGGGCATCGGTGGGAGCGAAACCTACGTCATTCTTCGCACATCGCGTACGTCGTTGGGCGGATGTGGCCGCCCGGCGCCCACTCAACGCACTGACCCCCGCGAGGTGAGATACCCCGCGGGGGTCGCGCTGGTTCGCTCGTTGCAGTGGGGAGACCGGCGCCGGCCTCCCCCGATCAGCGACACCCTTCGGAGCGCCGCCGCGGGCAGGTGGCCGGGTTACTCGACGACGAAGACGTTGTGCATGCCCAGCATCGCGTGCGGCATGCCGG
>JAEVYR010000358.1 GCA_023392645.1 Chloroflexota bacterium
CGTCGGGCCTGGCCCGATCGAGCGCGGTCGAGCTCAACGGCGTCAGCGCGAGCCCGATGCCGGCGCCGGCGACGGCGAGGCCAATCGCCATCCACTCGTAGGCGGCCGCGTCCAGCAGCGGGTACACAACCACATTACCCACGACCGTCACGGCCATGCCGGCAAGCACCAGCGTGCCGGCATGGTGACGCTCCATCATCACGCCGCTGACGATCGACATCACGGCGATCGCGATCGTGAACGGCGCCAGCAGCAGGGCACTGCGCGTGGCGGTGTCGGCGCTCGTTTCGATCAGCGCGACGATGACCGGCACCATCACCATGCCGGTCATCAGCGCGGTGCCGAGCAGGAAGTTCGCCCAGAGCGAGGCGCGGTACGCCGAAATCCGGAGCAGCCTGCGCGGCACGAACGGGTCGGGGTGCCTGCGAATCCAGAATCCCAATGCGACGACCGCGACGGCGGCGATGCCCAGCAGCCACGGGATATAGTCGCCGAGCGGGTTCGGCGTGCCACCGAACGCGCGCAATCCCCGGCCGGCCGTCGCGCCGATTTCCCCGCCCGAGGCGAGCCCGAGATTCAACGTCACCAGCACCAGCGCGAGCAGGATGAACCCGACCGGGTCGAGCCGGTGAATCGTGCCGAGCAGCGACTGTGAGCGAAGCGCCCGCGTCCGATCGAGCTTGCCCAGCTCGTGCCACGCCAGCGCCGCCAGCACGATTGCGAGCGGGATGTTGATCCAGAACACGACGCGCCACGGCTCGTCCATTCCGGAGAGCCAGCTCACCACCACCGCGCCGTAGGCCGGGCCCGACACCCAGCCGAAGGTATCGGCGGCGCCGACCGCACCAATCGCGCGGTGGCGGGCATCGCCCTCGAACATGGCGACCGCGGCCGCGAGACCGATCGGCAGTAGCGCGCCGCCACCGAAGCCCTGGATCGCGCGGGCCACGATGAGGTGCTGAAGGGAATCGGACGTGGAGCACCACCACGAGCCCGCCGCGAAGATCGCCAGTGCGGCAATGTAGACGTTGCGCGCGCCGAGGATGTCCGAAAGGCGGCCGAAGAGCGGGATCGAGACGATGTAGGCGATGAGGTACGCGTTGACGACCCAGATGTAGCGGTCGATGTCCGCGCTGTTGATACCGAGGTCGCCGATCATGCGCGGCAGGATCGTCGCGACGACGGTCAGGTCGATCGCGCCGAAGAACACCGCCGCGAGAACGACGACGAACGCCGGCTGCCGTCCGATCGAGCGCGAGCCTGGTTCAGTCATCAATCGTCGACGTCCGGAGCCTCGATCTTGATGTCGCCGTCGTGGTCCGTCAACGTCATCGTCCACGTCGCCGGGTGTTCCTTGCCCTCGATGTCGGGCTCCTTGATCTCGATCCGGAGGATGTTCGCGTTCTCCTTGTCGACCCAGAGCGTCACGCCGATCTTGTCGCCCTTGATCACGCCGGAGGTGAGCGGCTCGATCGCCGCCTCATCGACGGTGCCGGTGATCTTCCAGGCGTCGCGGCCGCCCATGCTCTCGCTGCCCTCGATGGTCGGGTTCACCATTCTCCCCGCGACCGGACCGAGGCCGTTCTGGTTATCGAACAGCACCGCGGGGTTGTAGCCGAACTCCTCCGGCGCCGGACCCCACTTGCCGGTCAACAGGTCGGTCGTCCACGCCTGGTCACCGATCGTGATCATGCGAACGGAGACGTTTTGGGCGCCGAGCACGTTGATCTGGAACTCGACGTCGACCTTGTCGGGCCGGGCAAGGTCGCCCCGCGCGGCGATCAGGCGCATCGTGTCGGCGGCATCGATGTACGAGTCGCCGTCGACGTTGAGCTCGAACTTCACCGTATTCGTCTTGGCGAGGCGGTCGCTGGCCTGCGCGAGAATCGCAGTTGCGTCGTCGGGCGTGGCCGTGGCGTCGTCGGCGAGGGCCGCCGGCGCGGCGCCCAGCAGACCGAGTGCGGAGGCAAGGACGACGAGGAGCAGACGGACCGAGCGGTGGAAAGGCATGTGACTCCCGTCGGTAGGCGTGGCGCGCACGCGCGGTCAAGCTGACTGGTAGTCTATCATCGGGACGTCACAATACTGCGTCGCGGCGCGGCCGCGGCGGCGACGTCCGACGATCGGGACAGCGGAGGAAACACGTGGTACTGACCGAACAACGGCCGGTCGATGTCGCGGTCGGCAGCGCGACTCGTGTGGGCGGGCGCGATCACCAGGAAGACGCCGTGCTGGCGAAGCCGATTGGCGACCGAGGCGACGCCTGGCTGCTGGCGGTCGCCGACGGCATGGGCGGCCACGAAGGCGGGGAAGTCGCCAGCCGACTGGCGATCGACGCGCTTGGCGCGCGCTTCTCCGGAGCAATGCCCGACGACATCGCGCTGGAGCTCAAGCGCGCCTACCGCGAAGCCAACGACCGCATCTGGTCCGAGGGTGGCCCCGATAGCGCCAGGCACATGGGCACGACACTGGTGTCGGCGGTGATCAACGGCGCCTATCTCACCATTGCCAACGTTGGCGACAGCCGCGCCTATCTCATTCGCGGCCAGCAGGTGCTGCAGGTGACCAAGGACCATTCGCTCGTCGCCGAGCAGGTGGAGCACGGCGAGCTGACGGCCGGCAGCGAGCGTCAGAGCCCGCAGCGCAATGTCCTCACCGCCGCGGTCGGCACGACGGAGCGGCTGGATCGCAAGCTGCCGGAGATCTTTGAGCTGACGCTGCTGCCGGAGGATCGCCTCCTGCTGTGCTCGGATGGCTTCTACGACGTGATCGAGCAGCGCGAGTATTCGGCCCAGCTCGCCGGCGACGACCCGAACACGATCTCGCTGGCGCTGACGTCGCTCGCCGAGCAGCGCGGCACCACCGATAACGTCTCGGCCGTGGTGCTGGTGGCGAAGCCGTCTCGGGCGACCTCGCAGCGACGCGAGCTCGAGACGTCGCTCGCCGAGCAGCAGCCTCAGGGCAGCCCGATCCTGATTTTCGTGGTCATCGTCGTGGTGATACTGGCGATCGCGGCCGCCGGATTCTACTACTTCATCTGGTAACGCCCGCCATGCCAATCGTCGACGCCCACGTTCATCTCTTCCCGCCGGACATCATCGCTTGCCGTGACGATTACTGCGCGCGTGACGACTGGTTTGGCTTGACCCACGCGGCGTATCCGGTCGAGCGGTTTCCCGCGGTGGATACGTTGCTGGCGAGTATGGACGCCGCGGGGATCCACATGTCCGTGATCGCGGCCTGGCCGTGGCGAGACCAGGGCCTCTGCCGACGCCACAACGATTTCCTGGCCGAGGTGTGCGCGCGCGAGCCGCGACTGGCCTGGCTCGGAATCGTCAATCCGGGTCAACCGGGCGCTGTCGAGGAGTTGGAGCGGGCACGGAACCTCGGCGCCGCGGGCATCGGCGAGCTGAATGCCGACGCTCAGGGCTTCTCCTGGGAGGATGGGGATGGTGTGCGCGATGTGGGCGAGGTCGCGACGACGCTGGACCTGCCGCTGATGGCGCATGTCTCCGAGCCGGTCGGGCACGCCTATCCCGGCAAGGGCACGGCGACGCCGCCGCGCATCCTCGGGTTCGTCGAGCAACACCCCGATCTTCGCCTGGTGGCGGCGCACTGGGGCGGTGGACTGCCGTTTTACGAGCTGATGCCGGAGGTGGGGCTGGCGCTGCGAAACGTGGCGTACGACTCGGCTGCATCGACGTATCTCTACCGGCACGAGGTGTTCGATGTCGTGACGCGCATCGTCGGGCCGGATCGAGTGGTGTGGGGCTCCGACTATCCGGTGCTCGGGCAGGAGCGGTTCCTCCGGAAGGCGGCGGAGGCCCTGCCGGACGTGATGGTCGCGCCGGTTGTCGGCGGCAACGCGGCGCGGGTCTACGGCCTGCGCGTACCGGAGGTAGCAACGTGATAGCCGGCTTGATCGGGCGGGTCGCCCGGGTGGAGCGCGACGCGATCGTGCTCGACGTGAGCGGCATCCTGTACCGCGTGTTCGCGCCGATCGGCGTGATTCAGGGGGAGGGGGTCGAGGTGGGCCGGGAGATCGCGCTGGAAACCCACCTCGTCGTGCGCGAGGACGCGCTGACGCTCTATGGGTTTCGTTCGGTCACCGACCTCGAGTGGTTCAGGACCCTGATGACGGTCAGCGGCGTCGGGCCGCGGGTGGCGCTCGCGATGATGTCGCGGTTCAGCGGCGATGAGCTGGCGGGGAGCGTTCACCGCGAGGATACGACGATGTTGGCGACGGTGCCGGGCATCGGCAAGAAAACGGCATCGCGGATCATCCTGGAGC
>JAEVYR010000455.1 GCA_023392645.1 Chloroflexota bacterium
GTGATCAGCCAGCTGAAGCCGAGCAGGTACGACGCGCTGACGTCGGTGAACCAGTGGGGGCCGAGGTAGACGCGGCTCGGCCCGACCAGGGCCAGCAGCGAGCCCAGCAACCCGACGACGGTGCGGCGAATCCACGCCGGCCGGATCCACGTCTGCGCGAGGTAGGCGAGGAATCCATAGACCCCGAGGTAGTTGAGGACGTGCCCGCTGGGGAAGCTGGTGCCGCCGATGCGCGCCACGGCGACGCGGATTTCGGAGGTGCCGGCGATCGGGCGTTGCCGCCGCATGATGCGCTTGAACAGGAACGAAATGCCGCCGGACCCCCACGCCAGGAGCTGGAACATCCCTTCGAGGCGGAACCCGAGCGCGAACAGCGCCGCCGCGATCGACGGCGGTAACAGGCGGCTCTGTGGTGGAAACCCCGGCCAGGAGATGACGTGCATCAGCCGGTTGAAGAGCGGTCGGCGCTGTTTCTGCAGGCGGAGTGTGATCGCTGCATCGGTCGCCGCGCTCTTGTTCAACCGCACGATGGTGAACAGCGCTCCGAACACGGCCATCAGGATTGCTACAATGACGATGCCGTTCCTGCCGCGGACCAACGCGAGTTGATCTCGCTCGTACTCGGATCGCAGAAGCGCGCGCCTGCGGGAACCTGCCGCCACATTCCCTCCCGTCGAATGGACCGATACGTCGTGCGAAAACCGTCAGCGATGCTCAGTGTACCGATGCCGCCGCGTCCGCGGCCAGTGACCGCCCTCGGTCGCGCCGTGCGGACCTGGCCGTTCGTGACTGCGCTCGTGATGGCGATGGCGGGCCTGTTCCTCGTCACAGGCGTGGATTCGCTGGCGTCGTCGTCGCGTTCGGTCCTCCACGGACTTTGCGCGCAGCGTCCCAGCCATTCCTACACCATCGGCGGCCACCTGCTGCCGTTCGACGCCCGCATGACCGGTATCTACACCGGCTCGCTGGTCACATGGATCGTGCTGGCGGTGCGCGGCAGGCTGCTCTCGGCCGGGACGCCGCCGTGGCCGGTGGTCGCCGTGCTAGGCGCCGGCGTGCTCGCGCTGGCGCTCGATGGCACCAACGCGCTTCTGGTCGATCTGGCCGTCTGGCATCCGTGGGAGCCGCTCAACGCGACGCGCCTCTTCACCGGGTTCGCCACCGGCGTCGCGCTGGCGACGCTCGAAATCTGGCTGATCGGCACGTCGCTGTGGAGGATGTCGTCCAGGAAGCCGGTGTGGACCGGCCCGCGCGAGCTGTGGTGGACCATCCCCGCCGCGCTCGGGGTGTACGCGTTGGTGTGGCTCGACATCGCCTGGACCTATCCGCTTTTCGTCGCGGCGCTGCTGGTGTCGGCCTGGCTGACCGTCACGGGGCTCGCGCTGGTGATCGTGATCTCGGCGTTTCGGTTGGAGCGGCGGATCGGCTCTATTCGCCAGCTCGAGCCGCCGGTGGTGGTGGCGGCCTGCGGCGCAATCGCCATCATCATTGGCCTGGCGCAGGTGCGATTCTGGCTCGAGAGCACCCTCGGTATCCCGCAGGACCTCGCCGCGTCCATCGTCGGGCCGCTGGCGTCTATACTTCGGTGAGGATTGGGTCTTCCCCCTTCACGGGACTCGCACAAGGACGTGGTTTCGCAGCATGCGCATCATTCGACACACCGGGTATATCGACTCACGGAAGCGACGGGCGCGCTGGTTCGCCTTCCTCGGCTTTCTCCTGCTCACCTCGACCCTCTGGATCGCGCTGAATCCGTCGATGCTCATCCCGGCGTACATCGCGATGTTCATCGGCTTCGTCGTTTTCAACATGGGCATGCAGCAGGTCGCCAAATGGTCGCGGAACCCGCGTAACGACCAGTATCTCGACGCGTTGCTGCGCGACAAGCTTTCCGACAAATACGTGCTGCTGCACTTCGCGCCGATCGGCAGCCGCAAGGCGGAGCACCTGTTGCTGCACCCCGGCGGGCTGCTGAATATCACCATGCGCGATATCAATGGGACGATCGTCGAGCGCGGTATGCGCTGGTCTCGCAAGGGGCTCGGCCTGAAACGCATTTTCTCGTTCAGCGGCCCGCAGCTCGGCAATCCGAGTCTGGAGACGGAGCAGGGGAACAAGGAGGTCGAGGCGTACCTCGCCGAGCATCAGATGGAGTTCGACGTCAACGGAACGGTTGTCTTCTTCCACCCCGAGGCCGAACTCGACATCGAGGATCCGGTTTTCCCGGTGCTGCACGGCGATGAGCTGCCGCTCTTCGTTAAAGACCTCGAGCCGGACCCATCGATCACCCGCGCCGAAACCGAAGCGTTCCTTGAGCCACTGATGGACGGCGAGAAGGTCGAGGCGCCGAAGCCGAGCACGCGCCGGCGACCGGTGCGCCGCCGGACGGCATGACCGTGATGCCGAGCGGGCGGCCCGCCTGGGGCGTTTACGGCAACGCGGCGGCGGTGGAGCGAATGCGGCGTGCCGTCGTGCAGGGGCCGCGGCATGCCTACCTGATGTCGGGTATCGACTCGGTCGGCAAGACGCATCTGGCCACGGCGTTTGCCAGTGCGCTCCTGTGTGAGCAGCCGCCGGCGCCGGGCGAGATGTGCGGCACGTGTTCGCCATGTCGGCGGATTGCTCGCGGCGTTCATCCCGATGTCACCCGATTCGATCTCGAGTACCAGGCGGCGCGGGACCAATCGAAGTCGAAAAACCTCACCCTGAACATCGCCACTGTCCGCGATATCGGGCGGCTCGTCGCGCTGCGCCCGGTCGAGACACGCTGGCGCGTGGTGATCGTTGACGATGTCGAGACGATGCAGGAACCGGCGCAGGAGGCCTTCCTCAAAACGCTGGAGGAGCCACCGCCCTACGTCGTCATCCTCATGCTGTGCACCGACGCCGAGCTGTTGTTGCCGACGCTTTTGAGCCGCTGCGCGCTCGTCCCGATGGTGCCACCGGCGGCCAGCACCGTGCATCAGGCGCTGCTCGACGCCGGCGCCGACGCGACACGGGCCGATCGCATCGCCGTCGCCAGCCGGGGACGGGTGGGCCTGGCCCTGCGAGCCCTTGACGACGATGCGCTGATGCTGGCGCTCGACGAAGATGTCACCGCCGCGCGTGGCTGGGTCACCGGCGACGAGTACGGTCGGATGGTCGAGGCGTTCCGGCTCGCGGATCGATATTCGACCGAGCGGGATGCCGTCTTCGAGCGTCTCGCCGCGACCCAGGCGGCGTGGCGCGAGATGGTGCTGGCGACGGCCGGCGCGAGCGACGTTGGAGGTGACGAGCCGCGGATCGATGAGCTCCGGGACGGCGTGCGAGCCCTGCAGGCGATCGACCGTTGCATTCGCGACCTGGAAGGCAACGTCCGCCCGCGCGCTGCACTCGCGACGATGGTGCAGGCGTGGCCGGCGGTTCGGGCGGCCGGATGACACGCAACATATCCCAGACAGCCGGATCCACATGGGCCGCGCGAACGGCCACGGGTATGGTTTTCCTCACACTCACTGACGACGATGTGGGGCATCCCACTGGAGCCGACCTGATCGCGATCAGGAACGCTGCCGGCGACATGGTCGCGGCGCGCCTGATCGGACCGGTTGCGGGCGACGTGCCCGAATCGGAACGCTGGCGGATCGAGCGCCGCTGGCGTGTCGATGCCTCGGGCGCGCCATTAGCGACGGTTGCACAGGAGATCGAGCTGCGCGCCGGGTCAGTTCAGGGCCACGATTGGGGGGCGCTCGGCTTGCCGGAAGGGCTCGACTCGTGCGTGCGCCCGATCGACGACGCCGTCACGATCGACGAGCTCACGCTGGCGCACGCCAGCAGCGGGCATCGCATGCTCGACCGCAACCCCTTGCTGACGATGGCCCCCGGCGATCACGTCGTCGTTGACGGGACCGCGGGAACCGTTGTCACCATCGATCGTCGAAAGCGTATGGTGGAGATTGCCCGTGACGGCGACGTGACCGTCCACGATTTCGACAATGTGCAGGTGCAGGAGATCACATGACGCGCTACATGGTCATTCACGAAATGAACGACGAATCCGAAAACCACACCCATCCTCCCACCCGGCTCGCGGAGCTGGCGCGCGAGCTCGGGAAGGACGGCGCGCAACCGCGCTGGGTGACCACATTCAGCCCGGACCTCAACGACGATCGAGTCGTCTCGCTCTGGGAAGCCGCGAACGCCGAGCAGGTGCGCAAGGCCATTGCCGACTACGGTTTCCTCGATCACCTCACCCCGAAGGTCTTCGCCGTGCGGGAGTGGGGACCGTCCGACGTGCTTGCCGCCGAGGACGAGGCGGAGACCGAGTAGGGGGCTTTTCAGGCGTCCTCACCTGTGGGAACCTGTCGCCATTCAGGAACGGTCGCGTTGACCCCGTCATCACTTCAGCAAGGGAGCTATCGATGGCAACGACCCAGGCCTATACCTCGATCGGCAAGCGCACGAAGCGGTCAGATTCCCCGCCCAAACTAACGGGCCGCGAGAAGTTCACCGGCGACCTCCGGTTTCCGGGGATGCTTCGCGCGCGAATGATCGGCAGCGATTACGCCCACGCGCGGATCGTCTCGATCGATGCCGCGGCCGCGCTTGACGTGCCGGGCGTGGTCGCGGTGCTGACGCACGATGACCTGCCTGTCGCCCGCTCCGAAAACGGCGTGTCGCCGATCACGCTCTTCGCCGACGGCGAGGCGCTCTACATCGGTCACCCGGTGGCGATCGTGCTCGCGGAAACCGATGAGGCCGCCAGGGACGCCGTCGATCTCGTCGAGATCGAGTACGAGGAGCTTCCGGTCCTCGTCGACCTCGAAGCGGCGGCCGCCGAGGACGCGCCGCAGGTCAGTCACGGCCCGGCTGGCGGCTTCGCCGAAGAGGCGGAGATGCACAACGCCGACGCGGGCAGCGGTGGCACCGAGGAGGACCTGCCGCCGAACGTCTCCAGCTCGATCGACTTCGAGCGCGGCGACATCGAGGCCGGCTTCGCCGAGGCCGACGCGGTGGTGGAGCTCACGCTCACCTCGGACGTCGTCCACCAGGGCTACATCGAGCCGCAGGTGGCGCTGGCGGTGCCGGAGCAGTTCGGCCGGATGGCGGTCTACACGAGCACCCAGGGCGCGTTCCACGGCCGGCAGAAGGTGGCCGACACGCTTGGGATCGATCTGGACGACGTCAAGATCGTGCCGAAGCCGGTCGGTGGCGGGTTCGGCGGCAAGTTCGTGCTGATCGAGCCGCTGGTGGCCGCGCTGGCGAAGGCGGTCGATCGCCCGGTGCTGCTCCAGTTCACCCGCGAGGACGACTTCCTCACCGGCAATCCGGCGCCGGACACCAGGATCACGATCAAGCTGGGCGCGAAGCGGGACGGCACCATCACCGCGCTCGATTCGTACCTCCTGTTCGACTCCGGCGCCGCGTCGGGTTCGCCGCTCAGCATTTGCGGCATCCTGCTCGGTGGGTACTACAAGTTCCCGAACCTGCGCATCAAGGGATACGAGGTGCAGACGCACCGACCGAGCTTCGGGTCGTACCGTGCGCCGGGCGCGCAAAACGCCTCGTTCGCGATCGAATCGGCCCTCGACGAGCTGGCGCGGAAGCTGGATCTCGACCCGATGGAAATGCGTCTGACGAACGCGGCCGAAGAGGGTGACCTGCGGCCGAACGGGATGGCCTGGCCGCGCATCGGCCTGCGGGAGACCCTGGAGCGCCTGAAGGAGCACCCGATCTGGCAGGAGCGGGACAAGCGACGCGCGTCCGGCTCTGGCATCGGGTTGGCCGTCGGCGGCTGGCCAGGAGGACTCGAGCCCGCCACGGCGGTGTGCCGCCTCGATTCCAACGGCAAGCTCACCGTGATGCTTGGTTCGGTCGACCTCAACGGCACGAACACCACGTTCGCGCAGGTCGCCGCCGAGTCGCTCGGTGTCGACGCCGAGCAGGTCAACGTTCGCACCGTCGATACCGACTCCGCACCGTTTGCCGGTGGCACGGGCGGATCCAAGATCACCTATACGGTCGGCGTGGCGGTGAAGAAGGCGGCGGACGACGCGGTTGAGCAGATCAAGGAGATCGCGGCGCGGCAGCTCGAAGCGTCGGTCGAGGACCTCGAGCTGGTCGATGGCTTCGTCCGGGTGAAGGGCGTGCCCGAATCTGGCATTTCCCTCAAGGATGTCGCCGATCTGGGCATGAAGCAGGCCGGCGGCAGCGGGCCGGTGCTGGGTCGCGGAGCGTCGGCGATCAGCAACATCGCCCCGGGTTTCGCCGCTCATCTGGTCGAGGCGAAGGTTGACGATGCCACCGGCAAGGTGCAGCTGATCAACTACGCGGCCGCGCAGGATGTCGGGTTCGCGATCAATCCGGCGTCGGTCGAGGGCCAGATCCACGGCGGCGTGGCGCAAGGCATCGGCTGGGCGCTCTACGAGGGCATCCGCTACAGCGATGACGGCTCGCCGGACGCGTCGACGCTGCTCGACTACACCTTGCCGCGCGCAGACATGATTCCGACGATCGATGTATTGCTGGTGGAGGTCGCCTCGGCGGAGGGGCCGTACGGCGCCAAGGGGATCGGCGAGCCGCCGGCGATCCCTGGCGCGGCCGCGATCGCCAACGCGATCAGGGACGTCACCGGGGCGCGGCTGACCAACCTCCCGATCACACCGGCGGCGGTGCTCGCGGCGATTCCGGAATAGCGCGCCGGCGGGGCGTGCGTACAGTGTCCGTGCAGGCAGCGGTGGTACCATTTTCGCGTGCCACCGCTGCGTTGTCCCTCCGGCATTTTCCTGTAGAAACCGCCCATGCTGCTTGAGCTTGCCATCACCGATTTCGCGATCATTCCGTCGAGCCGTATCACGTTCGGACCGGGCATGCATGTGCTCACCGGCGAGACGGGCGCGGGCAAGTCGATCCTGCTCGATGCGCTTGGCCTCGTGCTGGGCGATCGCGCATCCAGCGACGTTGTGCGCACGGGCGCGCGCCGCGCGCGGATCGAAGCGCTGTTCGAGCTGGATGGCCTTCGAGGCGATCAGGTGCGATCGCTGCTCAACGAGCAAGGGATCGAGTCGGACGCGGAACACCTCGTGATCGCGCGCGAGGTGGCCGGCAATGGCCGGTCGACCGCCCGCATCAACGGCCAGATCGTCACCGTGAGCCAGCTCGACGCCATTGGCGACCTGCTGGTCGACATTCACGGACAGTCGGACCACTTCGCCATTCGCCGCAAGGACGAGCAGCGGCGGATGCTCGATCGATATGCGGATCTGAGTGGGTCGGCCGGTGAAGTCGGCGAGCTTGCCGCGCGTGTAACCGAGCTGCGGCGTCGCCTGAAGTCGCTCGCGACCGGTGAGCGTGAGCGCGCTCAACGGCGCGACCTCCTGGCGTTCCAGGTCGAGGAAATCGACGCGGCTGCGCTGCAACCGGGTGAGGATGAACAGCTGGGGCAGGAGCAGCGCGTGCTCGGGAATGCCGAGATGTTGCGCGAGGAGTCGCTGCGGAGCCTGGCCGTGTTGAGCGGCGACGAATCGGAGACAACCGGCGTCGATGTCGCCACGGCGCTCAAGCAGGCCGAGCAGGGTCTCGCGAAAGTCGCGGACGTCGATGCATCGGCCGCGTCGCTGGCTGAGCGCCTTTCCGAGGTCGCCATTCTTGCCGACGATGTCGCGCACGACCTGCGTGCCTATCTCGACACCATCGAAGTGAACGAGGAGCGACTGGCGGAGATCGAGGATCGCCTGGAGGTGATCCGGACGTTGAAGCGCAAGTACGGCACGACAATCGAGGACGTCCTCACATTTCGGGACGAGGCCGAGCGCGAGCTGCAATCGCTGACCGGTGGCGAGTTCGACACCGATGCGTTGCGGCAGCGCCTGGACGAAGCCGAGAACGCGCTCGCCCGCGAGGCCGTAGCGCTGTCGCGGGAGCGACGCGCGGCGGCGACGCGACTTTCGACGGAGATCGAGGAGAGCATCGCCTCGCTCAGGATGGGCAACGGCGTGGTGCGGATCGTCGTGGACCAACACGATGATCCGAACGGGATCGCGGTCGAGCTCGACGGCGAGGAGCGGACCGTGCGCTTCGACCGTACCGGCATCGACGATGTGGAAATCCTCGTCGCGCCGAACCGGGGCGAATCGCCCAAACCCCTCGGGCGCACCGCTTCCGGTGGGGAGACCGCGCGGATCATGCTCGCGTTCAAGTCGGTCCTGTCAGAGCACGATTCCACCCCGACACTGGTGTTCGACGAGATTGATGTCGGCGTTGGCGGCCGCACCGGACAAGTTGTCGGCGAGCGGCTGCGCGACCTCTCCGATCGTCACCAGGTGATCGTGATCACGCACCTGCCGCAAATCGCCGCGCTCGCCGACCGGCATGCCAAGATTTCAAAGGCGGAGATCGACGATCGCGTCGTCTCGCAGGTTGCCGATCTGGAGGATGGCGCGGTCGAGCATGAAATCGCGGCGATGCTCGACGGCGAGCCGGTGACGCCAGCCTCGATCGATGCGGCGCGGGAGATGCTTGCTCGCTCGCGACGATACCGCGAGCAGGTCGGCTGAGCGTCCTCCGGTATACTGCGAGGGCACTTTCCCGCGGATCGCGGGCACGAGTGGATCGCCAACCGTCGATCAACGACATGCCGCCTTCGCGGCGGCGCGAACGAATTGGCCGGCACCGGGCTGGCGCCATGGTTGCGTATCGACACGACGCGCGACCGTACCATGAAGGGACGATCATGCAGCCGAGCATGAAAATGATTCAGCAGATGCAGAACCGCATGGCCAAGATTCAGCAGGAGCTGGAGGAGACCGAGGTCGAGGGCAGCGCCGGCGGCGGCGTGGTCACGGCCACCGCCAACGGGCAACGCGCCTTGATGTCGATCAAGATCGACCCCTCCGCGGTCGATCCCGAGGATGTCGAGATGCTCGAGGCCCTCGTCCTCACCGCGGTCCAGGACGCGCTCGACAAGTCGGCGGCGCTCGCCGAGGAAAAGATGGGCGCGCTCACCGGCGGGCTCAAGATTCCCGGGCTGATGTAGCCCCGATTGCCGTCAACACCATGGTGCTAAAGGAACCGGTCCCGTTTTACATGGGCGATATCGTCCGATTGCGCAAGCCTCACCCCTGTGGCTCCTTTGAGTGGGAGGTGGTGCGGCTTGGCGCCGATATTGGCCTGCGCTGCCAGACCTGCCAGCGGCGGGTATTGTTGCCTCGCCGCACGCTTGAGCGACGGCTGAAGACATTCGTCGCGCGCGGCCCCGACGCGCCCGCCGCCGCCGGCGGCGCGACACCATGACCGAGGCGACCGCCCGCACGAGCTCTCGGGAGGACTCGATTCGCGCTGTTCTCATGAACGGCGCGTTTCTGCGACTCTGGGGCGTGCAGGCCCTGACCCAGGTCGCGCAGAACATGATCAATTTCGCGCTGTTGCTGCGCGTTCGTGATGTCGTCGAGACGCACAACATGACGCAGGGCAACACCGCGATCAGCCTCGTGATCCTCGCGTTCTCGCTCCCGGCGGTGCTGTTCGGCCCGCTCGCCGGCGTTGTCGCCGATCGCAGCAACATGCGCCTGCTGATGGCGATTCTCAACGTCGCTCGCGCCGTCGCGGTGTTGATGTTCCTGTTGATCCGGCCGGAGTGGCATCCGGAATCGATCCTGCTCGCGTACTACGTGGTCACCTTCCTGTTCGGTATCGCTGGGCAGTTCTTCGCGCCGGTGCTCGGGGCGACGATTCCGCTGGTGGCGCCGCGCCACCAGCTGGTGTCAGCGAACGCGCTGTTCAACCTCACCTTCACGGCGGCGCAGCTCATCGGGTTCGCGGCGGCCGGCCCGGTGTTCGTCAAGATCTTCGGCATCGACAACCTTTTTATCGGAACGGTCGTGCTCTACATCGGCTGCGCGGCGCTGGTGATGACCATCCCTCGCACGCCGCCACGGGCGGTAAAGGTGCAAACCGGCGGCCTCGCCCAGATGGTCCTGAACGACATCAAGGAAGGCTTGATCTACATCCTTCGGGACCCGCAGTTGATGCGAGCGATCGGCTACCTGACGCTGGCCCAGACGACCTTCCTGATGGTGGCCGCGCTCGGACCCGAGTTCATCTCGGGCGTGATCGGGCTCGACAAGGAGGACATCGGCTACATCGTCGCGCCGGCCGGTTTGGGCGTGCTGGTGGGCGTGCTGATCGTGCCGCGGGTGTTGCGACGGTTCGGACGCGGCTGGCTGATCGACATCGCGCTGACCCTCGCCGGCCTCATGCTCGGCGGTTTGGCGGCGGTCCGATACGTGATGGATTGGGCGTGGGTCGGGGGGATGTCGCCGGTCTGGATCGTGACCCTGATCGCAGGGTTGTTCGCGGCGCTGCTCGGCATCTGCAACGCGTTCATCCTCGTGCCCTCCCAGACCATGCTGCAGGAGCGCTCGCACGAGGCGGTGCGCGCCCGCGTCTACGCGACGTTCTTCACCATCTCGAACACGGCCTCGTTCGTGCCCATCTTCTTTGCGGCCGCGTTTGCCGACCTCTTCGGCGTGGTGCAGGTTCTCGCCGTGCTGGCAATCCTCATTGCCGGACTCGGTGCCTCCGCGCTGATCCACCGCCGGCAGGGCGAGCGCAGCCGCTGGGAGCGCGTGCGTCAGCTCCGCCAGCAGGGTCCTGAAGTGCTTCGCTCCTGAACGGAACGTTGCCGGATCAATCGTCGCCGAGCAGGTCCGCGAGCAGCGCCATGCGGACGAACACGCCATTTTTTGCCTGGCGGAAGTAGGCCGCCCTCGGGTCGGTGTCAACCTCTGTCGAGATTTCCGTGACTCGGGGCAGGGGATGCAGCAGAATCGCGTCGTCCTTCATCTGCCGCAGGGTCTCCGGCGTGATGACGTAATGCCCTTCGGCGGCCCGTGCCTCCTCCGGTGTCGCGAAACGCTCGCGCTGGATGCGCGTTTGGTAGACGACATCGCTCTCGGCGACCGCGTCGGCCAGGCTTGACTCGTCGCGCCACGCAACGCCATGCGCGTCGAGCGACTGCTTGACGTCGTCGCCCATCGGCACCGCCGGCGGCGAGACGAAGACGAGGTTTGTGCCGTTCGACATCCCCAGCAGCCGCGCCAGGGACCGCACCGCCCGCCCATAGCGAAGATCGCCGACCAGGGCGATCGTGAGACCGTCGAAGGTGCCAAGCTCATGGTGAATGGTGTAAAGATCGAGCAACGCCTGGGTCGGGTGCTCG
>JAEVYR010000478.1 GCA_023392645.1 Chloroflexota bacterium
CCCCGCCCACCCCCGGCCACCCGCGCCCCCCGGCCGCGCGCGCCGCCGGGGGTGATGCCCGCGCGCGCCTGGCCCGGCCTGCCGAGATCCTGCACCGTGGTCTGCACGCCCGCCTCGACGATCTCCAGCGCGCCATCGCTCGCGGTTGACTTGCTCTCGGCCAGCGCGACATCGGGGAAGGGGGGTGCTGCCTCGTCCTCGACCGGCACGAACCGGACGCGTTCGCCGAGGCGCAGCCCCTCAGTCGCTCCCGTTGGATCGAACATCATCCGGGGCGTGCGGCCGATCAGGTTCCAGCCGCCCGGCGTCGGCAGCGAGTAGATGCCGGTCTGCACTCCGCCGATGCCAACCGATCCCGCCGGCACGCGCGTGCGCGGCGTCGCCCGGCGCGGCGTCGCCAGCTCCGACGGCAGCCCGATCAAAAACGCGAAGCCGGGCGAGAACCCGAGCGCGCCCACGGTGTACTCAGCCTCGCTGTGCCGCCGGATCACTTCCTCGGGCGGGAGTCCGGCCTGCCGGGCGACGTCCTCGAGGTCGGGCCCCGCCTCACCGCCATATGCGACGGGAATTTCGATGAGATCCGATTCCGGATCATCCGAGTCCACGTCATTTTGGCCCGTGGCCCACATCTCGTCGACCAGCCGCGCCGCCTCGCTTACCGGGAGGCGAACTGGATCGACCAGCATCACCAGGGTGGTGTAGGAGGGGACGAGATCGACGATGCCCCCGGTGCCGTCGAGCCGGGCGACCAGCCGCGCGATCCGCCGCGTCAGGTCGGCGTCGATGCGATCGCCGAAGCGAGCCAGCAGCGCGCTCGCGCCTAGGGGAACGATTGCCGGCGGTTCGCTCATCGTGGCGAGGCGCCAGCCGGCTGAACCAGGATCGCGACATCCTCGAAGCCCCGCCGCAGCGCGCGGGCGATATCGAGCGCCGTCGGCGTGTCCGAGTGGATGCAGATGGTGTCGGCCTGGAGCGCCAGCTCGGTGCCGTCGATCGCCTCGATCACGCCCTCCTGCACCAATCGCACCATCCGCCGCACGACGACCTCCGGGTCCGTGATGACCGCTTCCGGCCGCGAGCGCGGCACCAGCGAGCCGTCGGGCATGTACCCGCGATCGGCGAACGCTTCACGCGCCAGCGGCAGTCCCGCCGCCGCGCCGGCGGCTTCCAGCTCGGAGCCCGGCAGCACGAAGAACAGCATCTCCCGGTCGTACTGCCAGACCGCCCGGGCGATCGCCTCGGCCGTGGCAGCGTCACGCACCGCGTGGTTGTAGAGCGCGCCGTGCGCCTTCACATGCTGAAGCTCGGTGCCGGCGGCGCGACAAAAGGCCGCGGTCGCGCCGATCTGGTAGAGGACATCGGTGCGGACCTCGTCCGGCGTCGCGGCGATCGTGCGCCGGCCGAACCCGCCGCGATCAGGAAAGCCCGGGTGCGCGCCGACGCCGACGCCGTTGTCCCGCGCCAGGTGAACCGTGCGCTCGATCGTGGCCGGGTCGCCGGCGTGGAAGCCGCAGGCGATGTTGGCGCTGGAGATGAGCGGCATCAGATCGTCGTCGGGCGCGAGCATCCAGTGGCCGAACCCCTCGCCGATGTCGCTGTTGATATCGATCAGGTAGGTCGCGCTCTGCATGGGAATCTCCTGGGTCGTCCGGCCGGCGCTGCCGCACCGGTCAATGCCCGCACGGTCCGGCAAGACACGGGCCACCCCGCTCAGGCCGGCGGCACCAGCTCGATCTCGTAGAGCTCCGGCCAATCCTTGCCGGTCACGAACAGTCGCCCGCCGTCGGCATCCCACGCGATCCCGTTGAGCACGTCCACGTACGCCCAGCGGGGGTCGTCTGCCGGCTTCAGCCCGCGCATGTCGATCCACCCCACCACATCGCCGCTGCCGGGGTCGATCCGCACGATCCAGTCAGTCTGGTAGACGTTCGCCCAGACCTCGCCGTCGATGTACTCCAGCTCATTCAGGCGCGTCACCGGCTGGCCCGCGGCGCGGACCTCCACCGTATCGAGCGCCTCGAACGTTTCCGGATCGCGGAACGTCAGCCGGTCGCTGCCGTCGCTCATGATCAGCCGCTCGCCATCAGTCGTCAGCCCCCAACCCTCGCCCGGATAGGTGAAGGTTTCGACCCGCTCGAACGTCTCGCGGTCGTAGACGAAGGCCACCCCCGCCTTCCACGTGATCTGGTAGATGCGATCGTCCAGCACCACGATGCCCTCGCCGAAATACTCCTCGTCGAGCGCAAGCGACTGCACGACCGTGCCGGTATCGAGGTCCACCTGGCGCAGCTCCGATTCGCCCCACCGGCCGGTCCCCTCGTAGAGCACGCCGTCGATGAAGACCAGCCCCTGCGTGTAGGCATTCGGATCGTGCGGGTAGGTGGCCAGCACGCGGTAGCCCCAGACTGGCGCGGTGGCGTCCTGCGCGGCCACGACCAGCGTGCCCGCCTGCAGGAGCATCAAGACAGCGATGACAAATCGCATTGGAACTCCCATGTCAGCGCTTCGCCGGCCGGAACCCGGCGCGGTCGGCCGACTCGGCCGAGCGGAAGCAGAGGGTCGGATGAGTGTGCGGGTAGGCGAGCGCGCCCGGCCAGTGGTAGATGCCGGATCGCCCGTTGGCCTTGATCGGGAACTCGGGCGGGCAGGTGTCGGAACCGTCGCCGGCGATCACGTCGTCCTCGGCCAGCAACGTCTCCAGCTCGGCGATCCGCTTCGCGCTCAGGCTCGACCCGACCGCCGCGAGCGGCGAAGGAACGGCTTCGAGCGGCGGCGCGAGGCGTGCCGCCGGCGCGCTGGCCGTCGCGGCCGGCTCCAGCGAGCGCACCGGCGCCGGCTGCGGCAATACCTCGAACACCTGCCCCCGCTGCACCA
>JAEVYR010000516.1 GCA_023392645.1 Chloroflexota bacterium
GGGCCGACGGTGCGCGCCGTCGAGCGGCTGGGTGTCCACTACCTGTCCGAGTTCGAATGGAAAGATCGCAAGGATGAGGACGTGCTGCGCAAGCGCCGCCGGCGGCACTACGAGTCAGCGCGTTCGCGCTTCGAGAAGGCGGGTTTGTTGCTGCGCGCCGACGACGAGGCGTGGGAGCGGTTCGACCGCATCTCGGCGAGGTGGGATCTGCCCGATCAGCACATGCGAGAATGGCTGGAGTATTGCCCGGTTGACGCCGACCTGCCCGATCCCCAGGAGGACAAGCTCTGATTGAGCGGGCCTATCGGGTCATCGGCTGTGGGATACTGCGGCATCGTTCGCCCCCCTCCGAAACAAGGAGCTCCCGATGCCTCGCGAGCTGGTCGCTGAAGCCCCGAGAACCCCCGTCCTGCGTGACTACGTCGATCCTCCTCTCGGTCCGGCCGACATCCGTATCCGCACCGAGCTCGCCTCGCCGAAGCACGGCACCGAGCTCGTCGGTTACCGCAACGATCCGGTCGCCAGCCGCCCCTACGATCCCGCGTGGGGCGCCGTCATGCCGCGCCCCCCGGAGGAGGCGCTGGCATCCTTCCCTCGCCGGCTCGGCAACATGGCCGTCGGCACCGTGACGGAAATCGGCCCGGAGGTGACCCGCTTCGCCGTTGGCGACCGTGTCTTTGGCCACTTTCCCATCCGGGAGACGCAGACCGTCGACCAGGCGCGCGCGGACCCGCTGCCGAAGGGCATCTCGGCGGAAGCAGCGCTCTGTATCGATCCCGTGGTGATGGCACTGGCGATGCGCGACGCCGGCATCAAGCTCGGTGACCGCGTGGCCGTGTTCGGGCTCGGCGCGATCGGCCTGATCGCCGTGCAGCTCGCCCGTCTCGCGGGCGCCGCCCAGGTGATTGCGGTCGATCCGCTCGCCAACCGGCGCGAGCTGGCGCTCTCCTTCGGCGCCGACGTCACGATCGACCCGACCGAGGGCGATGGCGATGCCGGGCTCGCGATCCGTCGGCTGACCCGAGGCGACACGCCACCGGCAGAGCCGGATCTGCCCCGACGGATCACCGGCGGGTACGTCGAGGCGCCGACACAGCGCGCGCAGCTCGGCGTCGACGTCGCGATCGAGGCGTCGGGGAGCACCCGGGCGCTCGGGCAGGCGATTCGCGCCACCCGCTTCGGCGGCACCGTTTGCATGATTTCGTTCTACGGAGGTGACGCCGCCGGGCTGTTGCTCGGCGAGGAGTTCCACATCAACGAGCTGACGCTCGTCTCGGCGCGGGCCGAGAGCCTGCCGATGCGCGACGCGCCCGGCTGGACGCTGGAGCGGATGGTCCATGTCGGGCTGGACTGGCTGGCCGAGGGGCGAATCAAGACGGACGGCATCATCTCCCCGATCGTTCCGTTCGACGACAGCGCCGAGGCCTACCGCATGATCGACGAGCACCCGGAACAATCCATCAAGCTCGGCATCCGTTTCGACTGATACCGAATCCAGGTGAATCCTGGGCGCAGGCGATCCGTAGCGCCTCCCCTGTGGCGGCCCGAGACGGCGGTTCCTCCGCCCGGTGAGTATCCGAGTTGAACGGCGGCGTCGTGCCCTGCTCGGAGATCGACGTATCGAACACGTAGCTGACCATGGGGGAGCCTTTCACCTGAGGGTGCCGGCGAGGCCCGCCGGAAACTCTGGGCCCACTGCCGCAAGTTTTCGACCCGATGCCGGCCAATTCGAGCGATCGCGGGCCAGCACGGCGGATTGGCACGAAGGTGTCACGGTAGCCTCGGTGTTTGCAGGCGCGTATGATGGCGGAGATGCGCATTCACGCAAAGGAGGCCCAGCCATGGAAAAGGTCAAACTGTCGATCGAGGTCGAGCCGGAGCTGCGACGCCGCGTCAAGCTCGCCGCGACGAGCAAGGACGAAACGGTGCGACAGTGGATCGTGGCTGCAATCCAGCGCGAGCTTGAGCGAGAAGCCGAGGATGATCTCATTATGCCGGAGCCTGGAGCCAAGCCACGAGGCATCGCCAATCCTCCCAGACCACGCAGCGGGCGGTTGCTTTCCGATGCCGTAGTGGAGGATCGTGAAGCCTCGTGGTGATCTATCTTGATACCAGCGCGTGGCTAAAGGTGTATGTTCGCGAAACTCATCACGAACTGGTTGAAGCGGCGATTCAGGAATCCGACCTCGTGGCCACCTCAATTATTGCCTACGCCGAAGCTCGATCCGGATTGGCTCGCAGAATGCGTGAGGGCGATTTCACGGAGCAGGCGTACTCCGACATTGTCCGGGGTCTCGATAGTGACTGGATCACGTTCGCGCGAGTGCCTGTCCAGGATAGGGTGGTGCGATATGCCGGCGAGTTGGCGCACCGTCATGCCCTGCGTGGATGCGACGCAATTCATCTTGCGTCGGCATTGTCTTTGGTTGAGCGGGTAGATGTTCTTCAGATCCTGGCATTCGATCGCCGATTGGCCAGTGCGGCACAAGACGCCGGGTTGACGATGTATTCGGCCGTTGAGTGAGGTAGATAGCTCACGATCGCTACGTCACCAGGCCACTCGCCTCGACGCGCTCGTGCTCGTCGGTGGCGACGATCTCCCGCAGCGCCTCCACCGTCCGCCAGAGATCCTCGTACGTCGTGTACAGTGCCACCGGCGCGATCCGGATCACGTCCGGTGGGCGGAAATCGACCACGATGCCTCGCGCTCGCAACGCCTGCGCGATCGCTGCCGCCGCGTCGTGCTCGACCGCGACGTGCCCGCCCCGCCGGGCGTGCTCGCGCGGGGTGCCGATCCGGTAGCCGAAGGACTCCTCCATCAGCCCGGCACCTTCGACCCGCGCGATCAGCCAGTCGGTTTGCGCCAGCGACTTCGTCCGGATCGCGTCGATACCCGCCTCCTCGAAGATCGTCAGCGACCCCAGCAGCGGCGCGGCCGACAGCAGCGGAATCGTGCTGATCTGCCACGCGCCAGCTCCCTCGGCGCCCTCCCACTCGTGCGACATCGCGAACTGTCGCTCCTTGCGGTAGCCCCACCAGCCGGCGAGCGCCGGCTCGGCGTTGAAGTGACGCGGGTGGACGTAGAGCGCGCCGACCGCGCCCGGTCCGGCGTTGAGGTACTAGTAGGAGCACCAGAAGGCGAAATCGACGCCCCAGGCCTCCAGCTCGTGCGGCACCGCCCCCGCCGAGTGCGCGCAGTCGAAGCCGATCGGGATGCCTCGCTCGCGCGCCGCCGCGGTCAGCCGGGCGATATCGAGCAGTTGTCCCGATCGGTAGAGCATCGAAGGCAGCAGCGCCAGCGCGATATCGTGCGTCAGCGCGGCGATCACGTCGTCCTCGGCGATCGTGCGCCCGTCGCGGCTCGGCACCAGCACGAGATCGGATTCGGGATCGCCGCCGCGCCGGCGGATCAGGCTCATGAGCGCGTAGACGTCGGAGGGAAAGTCGAGCGACGTCGCGACGATCTTCCTGCGCTCACCCTCGGGACGGTAGAAGGTGCCCGCGAGCTGGTGCAGGTTGACCGTCGTGGTGCCGGTGACGACGACCGAATCCGGACTCGCGCCCATCAGCGGCGCCATCCGCGCGCCGAGAGTCTCCCCGAGCGTGAACCACGGCGGATCGGCGTCCAGCCAGCCCGCGATGCCGTGCGATTTCCACGACGCGAGCGCGTCGAGTACCGCCGCTTCGGCCTCGCGGGAGAGCAGCCCGAGCGAGTTGCCGTCGAGCTGGATCGTGCCGGGCGGGATGAAGAACCGCTCGCGGAACCGGCCCAGCGGGTCGGCGGCGTCGAGCGCGCGGGCGTCGGTTTCGGTTTTCGCAGTGTGGGGCATGGAATCGTCCCGGACGTGGTGCGCGGTTGGTTGAAGGCAGCCTCCGGCCCGGTGGCTTCGGTGGCTCCCGGCATCATACGCGAGTGGCGCGGTCAGATGATGCCGCGGCGGGTCGCGACCGCCACCGCCGCCGCCCGCGAGCCGACATCCAGCTTGGTGAGGATGTGGTCGATGTGCGTCGCGACGGTGCGGGTACTGATGAACAGCGCCTGGCCGATCTGCTGGTTGGTGTGGCCCTCCGCGACCAGCCGGATCACCTCGAGCTCGCGCGGACTGAGGATGCCTCGTTCCTTCGCGCTCGCGCTGCCCGATGGCTCCGGCGGCCGGTAGTCGAGCGCTTCGGCGACGACCTGGTCGAAGTCGGCCATCGTGCCGGTGGCCCACGTCGTCGTGAAGGTCGCCTCGCCGAGCATGGAGCGGGCCCGCGTGAGGGCTTCCCGGTAGGCGTCGCGATCGACGGCGGGCAGGGGCGTGTGGCGGGCGTGTCGCTCGTCCTCGGCGGCGCTCCACCAGCGCACGGCGCGTCGGTGCTCCCCCGCGGCCGCGGCCAGCGCCGCCATGCCCTCGATGTCCTCGATCATTTCGACCCTGCCGCCCAGCTTCCGCCGCAGCGACAGGGCTTCGGCGTACCGCTCCGCCGCCAGGTGCAGCTCACCCCGGGATGCCGCGACGCGCCCGAGACCGTGGAGAGCGTAGGCAATCCCAAGCTCCTCGTTCATCGTCCGGAACCGCGCCAGCGCGTCGTCGAGCAGAGCGGCCGCCTCGTCGACCCGATTGTCGCTGAGCGCGGCCTCAGCCAGCCCCCACAGGGAATAGGCGATGCCGATTGGGTTGTCCAGCTCGCGCTGGATGACGAGCGCGTCCTCATGGTGGGCGGAGGCGCTGCCGAGGTCGCCGGAGCGGCGGGCCGTGCGACCGAGATTGTGCAGGGTGATTGCTTCTGCGTGCCGGTTGCCCAGTAGGCGCGGGATCGCCAGGCTTTCCTCGAGCAGCAGCCAGGACTCCTGATAGTTGCCCTCATCGCTGGCGACCAAACCCAGACCGTTGAGCGATGCGGCGATGCCAGGCTGGTCCCCCAGCTCCCGCCGAAGCGCCAGGCTCGCCTCATACAGCGCCCGTGCCCTGGCGACGTCGCCCATGTCGAGCGCGAGGTTGCCCAGGAAATGGAGCGCCTTGGCGCGCGCGGCGGCGGGGGCAGCGTCGTCCGTTGCCAGCGCGCGCTCCAGCCATCCGCGCCCTTCGCGCAGGCTGCCCTCGCTCAGCCAGAATCGCCAGAGCGCCGCGCCGAGGCGGAGCGCGGTTTCGACCCGGCTCGTCTCCAGCGCCCACCCGAGCGCGGCGCGGAGGTTGGCGCGCTCGTCGCGCAGCAGCGCCAGCCACTGCCCCATGTCCGGACCGGTCAGCTCATTCTCGGCCGTCTCCGCCAACGTGAGGTAGTAGTCGGCATGCGTTTTCCGGGCCAGCGCCTCGTCTCCTGCCGCGGTCAGCTCGTGGAGTCCGAACTCGCGGATCGTCTCCAGCATCGAAAAGCGCGACTCCTGTGCGGCGCCCTCCGTCGATTGCAGCAGGCTCTTGTCGACGAGGGCGGCGACGACATCGAGCGCGCTTGTCGTGGAGGCGGCGTCGCCGGCGACCGGAAAGAGATGTTCGGCGGCGCTCAGCGTGAACCCGCCCGCGAAGACCGAGAAGAGGCGGAAGGCAGCCTGCTCGTCCGGCGGGAGTTGTTCGTAGCTCCACGCGATCGCGTCGCGCAGCGTGCGATGTCGCGCCGGCATGTCGTGATACCCGGCCACCAGCACCGGCAGCCGGTCCTTCAATCGTTCCAGCAGCCCACCCGGCGACAGCACCGGCAGCCGGGCGGCGGCCAGCTCGATCGCCAGCGGCAGGCCGTCCAGCCGGCCGCAAATCTCCGCCACGATCGGGCCGTTGTCCGCCCCGAGCGCGAAATCCGACCGCACGGCCTGCCCGCGCAGCACGAACAGGCGCACCGCGTCGCTCTCGGCGATCCGCGCCGGATCGCCGCGTTCGGGCAGGCCGAG
>JAEVYR010000076.1 GCA_023392645.1 Chloroflexota bacterium
ATCCAGAGGCGAGCCGGGCTGTTGGCGACGGCGCCGGCCGGGATCGGCGCGAAGCCCCTCCCCTGCCCGTCCGGCGTGCCGTGGAGCAGGACGACGTCGGCGTCGAGGTCGAGGTCGGCGACGGGGCTGCCGCCGATCGCGCGGCCGGGCGCGGACCAGCCGGCGACGGTGACGGTTTCGCCGTTGTTCGCAATTTCGGCGGTTTCCCAGGCGCCGTCACGGCCGAGCACGCGGAAGCTGCCCTCGGGGGCGTCGGTGACGAGCGCGCGGAGGGCATCGACGTCCTCGTCGCCGGCGACGGCGATCACGGGGATGCCGTCGCGAGAGAGGGCGGTGAGGCCGCGCTCGATCGGGCCGAGCGGCTCGAAGCGGCGATTCTCGCGGTCGATGAGGTCGCCGGCGATGAGGACGGCGTCGACGGATTCCGCGCGGGCGAGATCGACGAGGGCATCCCAGGCGGCGGTCATGGAGAGCCGGGCGGGATCGAGGCCGAGGCGGCCGGGGGTGCCGTAGGTCGCGCGTCCGAGGTGGAGATTGCTGGCGCAGAGCAGTCTCAAGGAGGTGCCTCTCGTTGCGGCGCTGCCCGCGACGGGGCGGGGCGGGCGGCAGGTAGCGTGACGAGCGCCGGCGTCACGACGCGGAGACGGGTCGCGAATCGGGCGGCCCGGGCGTCGACGCCGGCGTGGCGATGTTCGGAGGAAAGGCTACCACTCGCACCGGGGTAGGTGGGATGCTCGTGAGGGCGCAGGTACTGCATGGGTGCGAGTCGCACTCGTGACCGAACGCGGATCAGGCGCGACTCGCGAGAATGCGTTCGCGGAGCATGGGCAGATCCCGGGTCACTGCCGTCCAGACAATGTTGAGGTCAACGTCATCATAGCCATGGGCAAGCACATTGCGCATGCCATAGGCGGCTGACAATGGCTGGTTGATCTCATCCGGGAGAGCAGCAGGAAATCGCTGGAGGATGTTGCGGCTCGCTTCACCGATGATCTCGAAGTTTCGGATTACGCCGTCCTGAACCAGCTCATTTGCCAGGAACGACGCCTTGTTCATACCGGTGGTGTAGCGCTCGATCTTGCTGATCGCGTTCAGGATGTGATTGAGGTAGTCGTCCAGGCGTCTCGATGCGTCGCTCATACCGGTTGAGCCGCGCTGAGGATGCGGTCGCGAGCGCGTGCCGGCAGGGATGCCGGGGTGACGACATCGACCGGAACGCCGAGCAGCTGGTTGAGCTCGTAGTGGATCGCGCCCAGGTCGAACAGGCTCATGTCGGCGTCTGGATCGACCACGATATCCAGGTCGCTCGTCTCGGCGTCATCGCCGCGCAGCACGGAGCCAAAGACGCGCGGGTTTCTGGCGCGGTTGGATTCGACGATCCGCAGGATCGCCTCTCGATGGGTGGCGAGCGCCAGAGATGGCTTCATGGCACGTCCTTTCCTGCCCGAATCGTGGGGGATTCCGGCAAAGGCGTCAAGCCACACAATATAAGATCGGCGAGACAGCCCGGCACGGTCAAGCAATCCGATACGAGATCCTGCCTCGGACTCATGATCCTCTCGTTTTGCAGCATTACAACCATCCGGTGGGTACATGCGTTTCGCGGGCGGGTTTGCGGCTGCCCTGCTCGAGCCGGGTGATGGCGCTCGAGTCGCGAATCGGGCAGGTCGGGGCACGGGCGCTGAATGGAGTTGGGTATCGCTGCGTGGGAACCCGTAGACCCGGGCCGAGGTGCCGGGTGGGTCGAAGGTTCCAACGCACGTGAGTTGACATCGATTCCGGCGGACGGGATCGCGCATGTCGGCAGGGGCCATCCTGAACCCGGGCACGAAGCTCCGGGGTTGACGGGTCGGCGTGGGCGACGGGAATCTGTCCTTGGCGTCCACGACGGTTACCCGGGCACCTCGGCCCGGGTCTACGGACGGTCGCGGCATCGAATGTTGTTGTGCGCGACACCGGTGGCGGACGCAGGAAATGTCCTCCAATCGCGGGTTGCAGCGTACAATCCGGCCAGCCGTTGACGTCGCCGCAGGCGAATGGAGGGTTGTCCTGACAGCAGCGAAGCCGCACATCATCTTGTTCAACCCCGACCAGTGGCGGGCCGACGCGATCGGGCACCTCGGCAACCCGGCTGCCCAGACCCCGGTGCTCGACGAATGGGCGCAGACCGATGCGGTGTCGTTCCGCAACGCGTTTTGCCAGAACCCGGTCTGCACGCCCAGCCGCTGCTCGTTCATGACCGGCTGGTACCCGCACGTGCGCGGGCACCGGACGATGTTCCACATGCTCCGGCCGGACGAGCCCTGCCTGCTGAAGACGCTCAAGGACGACGGCTACTTCGTCTGGTGGGGCGGCAAGAACGACCTCGCGCCCGCCCAGAACGGCTACGACGCCTACTGCGACGTTAAGTACACGCCGCCGGCGCCACCGAAGCCGATGTTCGCGATGGACCGGGCTGACGAGTGGCGGGGCGAGCCGGGCAGCGACACGTACTACTCGTTCCAGGTGGGCCGGCTCGACACCGGCGACGAGGATATCTACCGCGATGGCGACTGGGCGAACGTGCTGGGCGCCATCGACTTCATTCGCGCCTACGACGGCGACCAGCCGCTCTGCATCTACCTTCCCCTCACCTACCCCCATCCGCCGTACGGCGTCGAGGAGCCGTGGTACTCGGCGATCGACCGGGACGCGCTGCCGCCGCGCGTGCCGGCGCCGGCGGACTGGGCCGGCAAGCCGTCGCTGTTGCCGCAGCTGCGGGAGCGTCAGAACCTGGAAGGCTGGGATGAGGACCGCTGGGACGAGCTCCGCGCGACCTATCTCGGCATGTGCGCCCGGGTCGACCACCAGTTCGGCCTGCTGCTGGACGCGCTGCGCGACGCCGGCATGTACGACGACGCGGCGGTGTTCATGTTCTCCGACCACGGCGACTTCACCGGCGACTACGGATTGGTTGAGAAGACGCAGAATACCTTCGAGGATTGCCTGACGAACGTGCCGCTGCTGGTGAAGCCGCCGACCGGGCACGCGGTGCAGCCCCGGGTGACCGACGCGCTGGTGGAGCTGATCGACATCCCGGCGACGGTCGAGGATCTGTGTGGCATCGTGCCGAAACACACGCACTTCGGGCGGTCGCTGCTGCCGATCGTCGCCGGCGATACGGACGCGGGTCGGGACGCGGTCTTCTGCGAGGGCGGCCGTCGGGCCGATGAGGACCAGGCGAAGGAGCTGGAGAGCGGCGGCGGGCAGGACCCGACGAATCTCTACTGGCCGCGGCTGAGCATCCAGGTGTCGGACGATGTCGCCCACACGAAGGCGATCATGTGCCGGACGGCGGCGCACAAGTACGTGCGGCGGCTCTACGAGCAGGACGAGCTGTACGACCTTCGGGCGGATCCGGATGAGCTCTGCAATGTGGTGGACGATCCGGCGTACGCGGAGGTGGGGGCGCGCCTGCGGGATCGGCTGCTGACGCATTTCCTCGATACGGCGGACACGGTGCCGTTCGACGCCGACCGGCGTCGCTGAGGGGCAGGTCGGCTGCGCGGTTTCAGCCGAGGCCGGATCGTCGGCTCCGCGGCTGTGCCGCTCCGTTCGGGATGACAGTGTTTCGCCAGGGTGCGAGCGGTGCGAGGTGGCTCACGCGACGGTCACCCGGGCACCTCGGCCCGGGTCTACGGACGGTGTGTGCAGCGAATGTTGTGGCGCGCAACGATGACGGGCCGGCACAAGCCCGGCCCGTACGCGCGTTCTCTGTCGTGAATGTGCTAGAAGGCTGGCAGGACGGCACCCTCGTAGGTGTCCTCGATGAAGGTGCGGACCTCGTCGGTCTGCAGCAGCTCGGCGAGCAGCACGACGGCCGGCTCCTCCTCGTCGCCGGCGTTGACGACCAGGTAGTTGGCATAGGGGTTGTCCTTGCCGGATTCCAGCGCGAGGGCATCCTCGGCGGGCGAGAGATCAGCCTCAAGCGCGTAGTTGCCGTTGATCACGGCGATGTCGACATCCTCCAGCGAGCGCGGGAGCTGCGCCGCCTCCAGCTCGACGATCTCGAGATCCTTCGGGTTGTCGGTGATGTCGCGCACCGAGGGGTTGTCGACCTCCGGGTCGAGGGTCAACAGGCCGTTGGCCTCGAACAGCTTGAGCGCGCGGCCGCCGTTGGTGACGTCGTTCGGGATCGCCGCCTGGGCGCCGTCCTCGACCTCGTCGAGCGACGCGATCTTGCTCGAGTAGATGCCGAGCGGCTCGATATGCACCGGCACGACCGGCACGAGGTCGGTGCCGCGTTGGGCGTTGTACTCCTCCAGGTAGGGCAGGTGCTGGAAGTAGTTGGAGTCGATATCGCCTTCATCGAGGGCGACGTTCGGCTGCACGTAGTCGGTGAACTCGACGATCTCGATGTCGATGCCCCGCTCCTCGCCGAAGGTGTCCTGGATGAAGGTCAGGATCTCGGCGTGGGGCACCGGCACGGCGCCGACGCTGATCGAGAGGGTCTCTCCGTCCTGGGCGAGAGTTGGCCGGGTGGCGAGGGCCAGCGTGCCGGCGGCGGTGAGGGCGATGGCGCGGCGTCGGGTGATGGTGTGGGTCATGGAGATGGGTCCTTTTGAGATGGAATTCGTAGTGCCGGCCCTGTGCCGGCCGTTCGTCGGGGCCGCCACATGGGCGGCGCTACGGGTCGTTGGCGACCTCGGTCATTACCGGCGCTCGATGAAGCGCGCGATGGCGTTTCCGATCAATTGCACCCCCTGCACGATGATGACAAGCACGACGATCGTCCAGAGCATGACGTCGCCCTCGAACCGCTGATAGCCATAGCGATAGGCCAGGTCGCCCAGGCCGCCGCCACCGATGACGCCGGCCATGGCCGAGTAGCCGATCAGGTTGATGATCGTGATGGTGATGCCCCGCACCAGCGACGGCACCGACTCGGGCACCAGCACCCTGCGGACGATGTCCAGCGCCGAGCCGCCGGCCGCCTGCATCATCTCGACGAGGCCGTGGTCGACCTCGCGCAGCGACGTTTCGGCGACGCGGGCGAAAAACGGGATGGCGGCGACGGTGAGCGGCACGATCGCCGCGGTGGTGCCGATCGAGGTACCGGCCACGGCGCGCGTGAACGGGATGATCGCCACCATCAGGATGATGAACGGCACCGAGCGGCCGACGTTGACGATGGTGTCGAGCACGCCGTGGAGCGGGGGCAGCCTGAAGATGCCGCCGCGATCCATCGTCGCCAGCGCCGCACCCAGCGGCAGCCCGACGAGCACCGTGATCAGCGTCGCCCAGAAGACCATGTAGCCGGTGTCGATGGTCGCCTCCCAGAGGAGGTCGGCCAGCTCGCGGTCGAGCATCATGCCACGCGTACCTCCCCGCCCTGCTGGCGGATCCAGGCGATGGCCGGCTCGATGCCGCTGCCGCCGAGGTCGAGGGCGACGTTGCCGATGCGGGTGTCGCCGACGGTCTCGACGTCGGCCGAAACGACCGAGACGGAAAGGCCGTCGTGATGCAGCAGGCCGGGCAGCAGCGTCTCCAGCGAGAGGCGCTCGTCGAAGCCGACGACGACCCGCTTCTGGCCGGTGGCCACGATGCCGTTGGGCGAGCCGCCGAAGAGGGCGCGCGCGAGCCGGGTGTTGGGGTCGCGGGCGAGGTCGCGGACGGCTCCCTGCTCGGTGACGCGGCCGTCCTCCAGCAGCGCGACCTTGTTGCAGATGCGCTTGACGACGTCCATCTCGTGGGTGATGAGCAGGATGGTGAGGCCCAGCTCGCGGTTGAGCCGCCCGAGCAGCTCGAGGATGCTGGCGGTGGTGGCGGGGTCGAGCGCGGAGGTCGCCTCGTCGGAGAGCAGGATGCCGG
>JAEVYR010000220.1 GCA_023392645.1 Chloroflexota bacterium
ACTACATCGACAAATACCCGCACCAGCTCTCCGGCGGCCAGCGCCAGCGCGTCTCCATTGCCCGGGCGCTGACGCTCAACCCGCGCCTGATCATCGCCGACGAATCGGTCTCGATGGTCGATGTCTCTACTCGCGTTTCGCTGCTGAACACGATGCTCAAGCTGCGGAACGAGCTGGGTGTCACCTTCCTGTTCATCACCCATGACCTCGCCGTGGTGAAGTATTTCGCCTGGGAGGGTCGAATCGGCGTGATGTACGTCGGCAAGCTGATCGAATACGGCCGCACGCCGAAACTGATCGGCCGACCCCTGCATCCCTACACCCGCGCGCTCGGCGCGGCGATTCCCGAGGCCGATCCGGATGTTACGCGTTCGAAAACCAAGCTCCAGCTCCGCAGTCTCGACATTCCCAATCTCAACGACCTGCCCGAGGGCTGCGTCTTCCACCCCCGTTGCCCCTACTGGGTGCCGGGGTTGTGCGACCGGGTGATGCCGCCGCTGGTCGACGTCGGCGACGGGCGCGAGGTCGCCTGCCACGTCGTCGTCAAGAACATCGAGGAGGGGGGCGACGGGCGCAACCTGCAGGTCACCGACGATCTCGCGCTCGCCGGCTCTGCTGGCTGACCGATCCACGTACCACGGGGCCGCGGCGGCTCGGGGTACCAGCGTGCGACCGCCGCTCGGATTTTGGAGTCCCGCAGATCGCCCGACCGGGTAACGTGCCGGTCCTTCGCGATCGCATGGACTAAACTGGGGGGAGTTCACTGCAACTCCCATAGTCGCATATCCGGCCCAAGGAGGTTTGGAATGTCGAAGGATTCGATTGTCTCCATGCACGAGCGCGCACTGGAAGCGCCCATGTCGCGTCGCCGCCTGTTCGGGATGGGAGCGGGCGCCGTTGGCGCCGCCATGCTCGCCGGCGCGCCGCTTCCAGCGGGCTTCGGCCGCGTGGTGATGGCGCAGGATGGCGCCGCGGAATACCACTGTGCCTATCCCTACCAGGCGCCACCGACCGGTCACTTCAACAACTTCGTCACCAACGCCATCCTGCCGTCCGGCACCGCGCCGGCACTGTACAGCGAGCTGATCTTCGAGCCGCTCGGAATGTACTACTGGGCCTCCGGCGAGTGGCTGCCGCTGCTGGCGACGGAATGGTCCTTCCTTGAGGACGGCGAAACCTTCGAGATCAAGCTGCGCGATGGAGCGGTCTGGAGCGACGACACGCCGATCACCGCGAACGACTACGAGGCGACGCTCCAGTGCTATCGCATCATGTCGAGCACGCTGTGGAGCTACATTGACGACGTCAAGGTGGTCGATGATCTCACCGTGCACCTGCACATGAACAACCCATCGACGGTGGTGGAGCGCTACGCGATCCGCTCGTACAACCCGCAGCCGGCGTCGATCTACGGCGAGTGGGCCGACAAGGCTCGCGAGCTCTTCGGGAGCGGCAAGACCATCGACGATCCCGAGGGCAAGCAATTGCTCGACCAGTTCAACCAGTTCCGCCCGGACGGCGCCTCCATCCCGGTATCCGGTCCGTTCAAGATCGATGTGAACAGCATCACCAGCGCGCAGATGACGCTTTCCAAGAACGACAAGGCCTGGAATGCCGACCAGGTGTTGTTCGACCGTATCGTCAACTACAACGGCGAGACCGACACCATCACGCCGATCGTGCTTGCCGGCGATGTCGACTACGCGACGCACGGCTTCTCCCCGGCCAGCGAGAAGCAGTTCCTCGACGAAGGCTTCCGCATCCTGCGGCCGCCCGTGTACTCGGGCCCCGCGCTGTACATCAACTTCGCTCGCCATGGCGATACTCTCGGTGACGAGAAGGTGCGCCAGGCGATCGCGCACGCCGTCAACCGCGAGCAGAACGGCACCGTCGCCCTGGCGGATTCCGGTGTCGCCCAGCAATACATGACCGGCATGAGCGACAACCTCGTGCCGCTGTGGTTGGATGAGGACGCCGTCGCGGCGCTCAACCAGTACGAGTACGATCAGGAGAAGGCCGCCAGCATGCTCGAAGAGGCGGGCTGGACGAAGGACGGCGACACCTGGACGATGTCCAACGGTGAACCGGCACAGTTCGAGCTGACTTTCCCGGCGGAGTATGCCGACTGGTCGGCGGCGGGCGCCGACCTCGCCGATCAGCTCACCGACTTCGGCATCAAGATCGAGCCCCGCGCGGTGACCTATACCCAGCAGCCGATCGACGTCGACAAGGGCGAATTCGACCTCGCCGTGCAGGGCTGGGGGAGCTCGAACAACCCGCACCCCCACTTCAGCTTCCGGCAGGCGCTCTTCGTGCACAACACGCCGATCGCGATCAACAACGGCGGCAAGGGCATCGACTTCGATCTCAAGCAGACCACCGAGGTGGCCGGCGAGGTCGACCTCGAGCAACTGGTGATCGACAGCGCCCAGGGGCTCGACGAAGAGGCCCAGAAGGACAACGTCACGACGATCGCGCAGGTCTTCAACGAGCTGCTGCCGATCATTCCGCTCTACGAGCGCTACGGCAACAACGCCGCGCTGGAAGGCGTGCGCGTCGAGGCGTGGCCGGCCGACGACGACCCGATCCTGCAGAACAGCCCGTACGCGGACGGCATCCCGACGATGCTGATGTACACCGGCGAGCTCAAGCCGGCGACGGGCTCGTAGGTCCTCCCGGTCATCGAGGGCATGTCGCCCCCTTCGGGGGACTGTCCTGACTGCCCTGTTGCCAGCCGCCCCCTGGATCGCTCCGGGGGGCGGTTTTTCGTGCTTTCAGATTCCCGGTTCGCCGGTCCAGACGGAGCCTTCGAGGAGATGGGCGAGGACGGGTTTGACCGGGCGGCCGGGAATGAGCCGCTCGCCATCGGAGAAAGCCTCCTCACGGTTTTTGAGCTTCCGGATCATCCGAATACGCCACAAACTCACGCGATCGTCGCAGGCCGGGTCTCGCGCGAGGTCATGCAGCTCCCCGGGATCGGCGACGAGATCGAAGAGCTGCTCGCGGCCGTCGCCCGAGAACCAGATGTACTTCTCGCGGCCGTCGGTGAGGTAGTGGACCGCCTGGTCGCCGCCGTAGAGATGCTCGCCGTGCAGCACGTCGCGGACGCTGCCGGCCTCGCCGCGCATGATCGGCAGCAGGCTCTTGCCGTCGACGACTTCGGGAATCTCCAGCCCGCACATGTCGAGCAGGGTTGGCATCACGTCGCGCAGCTCGACGACCGATTCCGGCGCGATGCCGGGCACGATGCCCAACGCCGGCGGCGCGTGGAAGACCAGCGGCACCCGGGCCGAGCCCTCGTACGGGAGCGACTTCCGGTAGAGGTGATGGTCGCCCATCATCTCGCCGTGATCCGACACGAAACAGACGATCGTGTTGTCGCGCAGCCCGTGGGATTGCATTGTCTCCAGCAGCCGGTTCACCTGATGATCGATGTGGGTCATGTGACCGTAGTATCCGGCCTGGGCGCGACGGTGGACGTCGCGCGGGTACTGCGCGACGGCGGCGGCCGGGTCGTGATCGTCGCGGTCGCGGTCGAAGTCGGCTGTCCAGTCTCCGACCGGCGGCTCGGGCAGGTCCGTCGCCAGGTACTGGTCGAAGGCCCAGCGCGGCGGGTCGTAGGGCGGGTGCGGGCGGTGAAGCGAGAGGTAGAGGAAGAAGGGGTGCTCGGGATCGCGCCGCTTGAGGAATCGAATGCCCTCGGAGAAGGCCCAGGTGGTCGGGTGGAGCGCCTCGGGCTTGTCCCACGGGCGCGCGACGACGCCGTTGCAGTCGACGCCGTGGTCGACGTAGTCGGCGGAGGCGCCGGCCCGCTCCTGGAGCCACGGCAGGTAGTCGTCGACGGTCGCCTGGTCGGGAGCGGTTGCGCGCCCGTAGTGCAGGTAGCCGTCGTGGAGCTCGACGGCCTCGAAGCCGAGCCGGTTTCGGGCCGGGTAGACGTGCATCTTGCCGATCGCCTGCGTCTGGTAGCCATTGCGGGTGAACTCGCAGGCGAGGGTATGGGGGTAGTTCCACGCAATGCCCTCGCGGTAGCCGACGCGGCCGTGGTGCTCCTGCGAGAGACCGGTCATCAGCGAGGCGCGGGCGGCGATGCAGGACGGCACGCCGGCGTAGGCGCGCTGGAAGCGGGCGCCGCGGCTGGCGAGGTGGTCGAGGTAGGGCGTCCGCACGGCGGGATGGCCCGCGATGCCGAGTGCGTCGCCGCGCCACTGGTCGACGCAGATGACGACAACGTTGGGTCGAGAATCGGGCATGAGATGGGGCTCCAGCGGGTCCCGGTCGGGACATCGGGTTCTGCGGGTCATCATAGCCGAGGCGCAACGTACACGGGATTGCAACATCGGAGGCGGTGTTGTGTCGCGGCTGCAAGGCGCAACGCCCGATACTTCAGGCAGGGGAAACGGTCCCCGCGAACGAGCCCTGACACCCGGAGATCGACGATGTCCACCGTACCATCCGCCACCGACCAAAAGCTGCGCGACCTGGTGAGCCAGGGCGCCGCCCGGAACATTCACGATGTCACCATCTCGGATCCCACCCAGGGAGTCCTCCAGCCCGAGGGCATGACGATGGCGGCCGAGGAGGAGATCGAGGTGCTGCTGGAGCTGGCGGATCCCGCCGACACCGGCGACGAGCAAGCCGCGATCACCCGCCTCGTCACCATCCTCGACGAGGCGACGCGCTGACAGCACTCGCGCGAGGGAGCAAGGGCGACGGGAGCGGTCCCTGACGGTACACTGCCAGCATGCGGACCGCCTCGCCCGCCGCCCTCGCGGCTTCCCAGCGCGAAGAGCCACGACCGCGCACGGGACCATCCACGCGCGACCTGGTGCTTGTGCATCTCGGGTTGCTGGTCGTCGCGATCCTGTGGGGCGGCAACTTCACCGCGCTCAAGCACCTGCTCGGTCCACTGCAGCCGGTCGATCTCGTGGTCATCCGCAGTGTCGGCGCGGCGCTGTTCTACGTCGTCTTCCTGGCGGCGACTGGCCGGCTGGTGATCCCGGTGACCGGTCCGGATTTGCGCCGCATGATCCTGATCGGCGTGCTCGGCATCCCGATCATGAGCCTGGCGATGGCCTACGGGTTGACCCGCCTCGACGCGGGGCTGGCGAGCCTGCTGGTGACGAGCAACCCGATCTTCACCGCCATCATCTCGCGCATCGTGCTGGGCGAGGCCCTCACGAGCCGCAAGGTCGCGGGCATCCTGCTGGCGTTCGCCGGCTTTCTGGTCATGCTCCAGTTCGGCGCCACGGGCGGGGCGCGGCTGGCGAACGACCAGATCCTCGGCGTGCTGATCGTGCTCGCCGGGCCGCTGGCGTGGGCGTTCTACACGGTGCTGAGCAAGCCACTGCTGGGGCGCTACCCGCCGGTCTACGTCGCCAGCTACACGACGATGGCGGGCGGGGCGGTGTTCGTGCCGTTCCTGCTGCTCGATGCGCCGATGCGGGGCCGGCTGGTGGCAATGGGCGCCGTCGACTGGCTGGCGGTGGTCTACGTCTCGCTGCTGGCGATCACGGTGGCGTACCTGCTGTGGTACTGGGGGCTGCGGGTGCTCACGCCGAGCCAGACGGCGGTCTACTCCTACCTGGTGCCGGTGTTCGGGGTGCTGGTGGCGTGGATTCTTCTGGGGGAGACGCCGACGCTGTTCGCGCTGCTCGGCGGAGCGGTGATCGTGGCCGGGGTGGTGCTCACCAACACCAGCAGTCGTCGCCGCCAGCGGGAAGTTTAACGCCGGGTCGGAGGCGAACCGGCGGAACCAGCGACCAATTTAGGACACCGACGCCGCGAGTCCGCGCCGGCAACGTTGCCCCCTCCGCCCCATTCGTCGTGTTCCACACATGTCGCGATGAGGCCGCGCGGCGGCTGGCTACCTCGCGCGATCGCGATCGGGACAAAGGG
>JAEVYR010000300.1 GCA_023392645.1 Chloroflexota bacterium
GACGAGCAGGCGCCCGGTCCAGAGACGCACGCCGGTTGGATGACCAGGTTGCGCGAGCGAGCGAAGGTACCGCTGTCGCGAGGCAATATCGAGCATGTCGGCTTCGAAGTTGATGGACACTACGCCGCTCCCTGCATGACCGCGACCGAGAAGCTGACTTCGTCGTGCGGTACCACTTCAACCACGCGACCCGGGTACTCAAGTGACGCGAGTGCCGCGTTGGCGTGAGATACGACGTGCTCGCCGGAAAGACCTCCCGACACGCTCGCCGTGGTGTGGCAGTCGCCGGCGAGCGTGACGTGCCAGCCCTCGGCGATCGCGCGGCAGACGGTCGCCTGGATGCCGAAATCCGTGCCCACGCCGGCGATGATGACGTGCGTGACGTCCATCGCATCGAGCGCATCGGCCAGCACGGTGTTGGCGAAGGCGTCGGGGT
The DNA here is from genome assembly GCA_023392645.1 of Chloroflexota bacterium. GTDB lineage: Bacteria > Chloroflexota > Chloroflexia > Thermomicrobiales > UBA6265 > JACCVC01. Next base: position 437 of record JAEVYR010000300.1, read on the forward strand.
ATTGCCGGCCGATCACCCGCTCGCCGGGAAGTGGGGCGACGCGGTCGTCGAATCGCCAGCCCCAGGCGCCGCGCTCCTGGCTCGGCAAACCCGGCTCCTCGTGACGAACCGAGATCACCGGCACGCCCTCGTCCCGGGCGCGGGCGATGAGCGTGGCGATCCGCGCCACGACGCCATCGCGGTCCCATGCGTCCGCGATGCCCGCGTTCTGAACGTCGATCACGACCAGTGCCGATTGTCCTGTCAGCCGCATGCCAACCATCGTGGTGCTCCTGTTGGAATCGTGCTGCAACGTTGGTGTCGGGACCCGCTCGTGGAGGGCTGCTCCACTGCTGCTATCCTAGGTCGGAACGCGGACAATCAGAGTCCGCTTTGGGGCTCGTTTCGATCATTCGTTCTATGTACGGACATTCGTGCCAGCGAGGTCATCGATGGACGCGACCCGCCCCGCCAGCCGCATCCTGGCCATGCTCGAGCTGCTGCAGGACCGGCCCGGAATCACGGGGCCGCAGCTCGCCGATCGGCTCGGCGTGAGCAGCCGCACGATCCGGCGCTATGTCGGCGCGCTTCAGGAAATGGGCATCCCGGTCGAGCCGATGCCGGGACGCTACGGCGGCTACCGGCTCATCTCGGGCTTCCGGCTGCCGCCGCTCATGTTCAGCGCCGATGAGGCGATCGGGCTGGTGCTGGCGATCATCGCGGCGCGGCCACAGGGCGCCAGCGGCGATGATCACCCGGCGGAACGGGCGATCGCCAAGATCGAACGCGTGCTCTCACCGGACCTCGTGCGTCGCATCGACGAGATCCGCCAGGGCGTGCTGATGCCCTCCGGGATGTACGACCCCGGCGCGGTCTTTCCCGACCCCGACGTGCTGAGCAAGCTGACGCACGCCTCGCTGGCCGGCCATCGCCTCTGGATGCGCTACAGCAGTTGGTCGAGCGACGAAACGGCGCGGGAGGTCGATCCCTACGGGGTGGTGGCGCTCTACGGGCGCTGGTACCTCCATGCCTTTTGCCACCTCCGTCAGGACCGGCGCACCTTCCGGGTCGATCGTATCCGCCGCGTCGACCTGCTGCCGGCGACGTTCGAGCGGCCGGAGGGAATCGACCCGCTGGCGGCGGTGGAGGCATCGCTGGCGCTCTCCCGCGGTTGGCGGGTGACCGTGCGGGTACACGCGCCGATCGCCGAGGTGCGGCCGCACGTGCGCGGCTCCCTCGCGGTGCTGGAGCGCGACGGCCCCGACCGGACGCTCTTGCGGGCGAGCACCGACGATGCCGACTGGTTCGCCTGGCGGCTGATGACCGTGCCGTTCGAGATGACGGTGATGGACCCGCCGGAGCTGCGGGCGGCGTTCGGGCGGATCGGCGAGCGCATGCAGCGCGTGGCGGAGCGAACCGGGGTGAGGCGATGACGGAGACGGAGTTCATTGACGCGGTCTCGGCCTGGCACGATTTTCATGCGGCGACCGCCGGCATCGCGGCGACGCTGATCGGCCTGCTGTTCGTGGGACTGGCGATGAACCCCGCGGTGATGCAGGACGACGGCCCCACCGGCATGCGCACCTGGGCGGGCCTGACGTTTCACAGCTTCCTTATCGTGCTGGCGATCGCGCTGGTGGTGCTGATTCCGGAGCAGAGCGCCGAGGGCATGGCGATCCCGATCGGAATGATGAGCGCGCACGGGGTGTACCGGGTGACACGGGATATCCTCACCGTGGCTCGGACAACCGATCCCGACTGGCATTGGCTCAGCGCGCTGAGCCGGTTTGGGTTCGCATGGGTTGCCTACGTGTTGGGTCTGTGGTCGGCATGGTTGGCGTGGCAGCAGGATATCGACTCGATGTACGTGATGGTATGGGTGATCTTCCTGCTGGTGATGAGCGCGTCGTCGAGCTGCTGGGATCTGCTGAAGTTCATCGGCCGCGACACGCGGGAGGCCTGACCGGCGCCGACGGGCATCTCGCCGGCGTGGCGGTGGCGCGCTGGAACGAAATCGCTCGGCCTGGAGTCATTACCTTGTCGCGCCGATGTGAACCATCGAAATCCAGTCGCGGCGCTGAGAGCGGACTTGCGCGAGTGTTCCGGGGGAGTGCGTCTTGGAGGGGCTGATACTTCTTGCGTTCGGGTTCCTCATCGGGTACATGGTCGCCCGGCGCACGAACGAGTCAGATCGTCAGCGGGAGACACCCGACCGCCAGGGGCTTCCCGAGCGAGAGAACGCCCCCAGCCAGCCGGAGTCACCCCGTGCCGTGATGCTGCGGGAGATCGACAGCGACGCCTTCGCGGCGTTGGTCGGCCCGGATCTGCGACGCCAATTGCGTGACCACTACCTGGGGCAGGATGGCGTTCGCCTGCCAGCGGCCGAGACGTCGCGGGTGCCGGTCGATGCAAGCCCTCCCGAGCCGGTTCCCGAAGCCGCCCTCGCGCCGGCCTACGGTCCGCCGATTCCACCGGCTTCGCCGGCGCGTGCGGCAGCCCCGCCGAATCGCTCGCTGCCGCTCCCGCGCGCCACACGCCCGCCGCGCCAGCCAATTCGGCTCGATCCCGCCCAGGTGCTGCTCTATCTCGGCGCGTTCCTGATCGTCGCCGCCGGCGTGATTTACGCGTCGTTCAACTGGGAGCGCCTGGAGGGCGGTCAAAAGCTCGCCCTGCTGGCGGGCGCCACGATCGGTTTCGTCGCGGTGGGACTCGCCCTGCTCGGCAACGCCCGCGTGCGCCCAGCCGCCGAGACGTTCGTCGGCATCGGCGCGTTGCTGATCCCGTCCAACGTCATCGCGGCGATCACAATCCTCGCCGATACCCCGCTGCGCGCGACCCTGGCGCTGCACATCGGCGCGGTGCTGGCGACGCTGCTCTACGCCATCTTTTCCTGGCGGACCGGCGCGTCGATGTATCGCTACGCCGCCGTGATCTCCGCCAGCATCGCCATCGGCGTGGTGCCGGCGTCGCTCGGCGCGCATCGGGGATGGGCGCTGCCGCTGCTCGCGCTGGCGCCGGCGCTGGTGATCGGCGCGCTCGGCCGGATCGGCGAGCGGGCGGTCGGGTACCGGGTGCCTGCCGTGCGCGCGGCGATGGGCATCCCCATCGTGGCGCTCGCTGCCGCGACTGTCGTGGGGCTGCCGCCGGACCATGACCGGTTGTGCCTCGTCGCCGTCTTCGCCGGCATGGCGGTCAGCTTCGGCGTGGTCGCCAGCATGACCCGACAGGTGTTGCCGGGTTGCGGCGCGCTCGTGGCGATGCTGGCCGCTGTCGTGATCGCCACCACCGGCCCCGAGGCGGAAGCCATGCGCCTGGCGATCCCGGCGGTCGCGGGGCTTTTGCTGCTGCTCCTGGCCTTGCGCGGGCCGCGGTTCTACCGCAAGACCCTCGGGCGGGCGACCACGCTGGCAGCGGTGATCGCCTTCGGCCTGGTCGCGATCGCGCCGCACCCGCCGGATGGCGACGCCGATCGCCTCGGAAC